>CAZHIG010000049.1:0-7201 GCA_964532705.1 uncultured Erysipelotrichaceae bacterium | reverse complement strand
GTCACATTTGTGTGTTATTAAGGGGCATTAAATACTGTAAGAGAGAAGAGTTGTGTGCACAACTCTTTTTTCTTTGAAAGGAGGTCTATCCAATAAGAGGGTCATAAGTACGATGTTGATTAGACTTTTATATAGCCTTATGAGATTTTAAATGAAAAGGAGGAAGCACATGCATTACATTGATCAGCATATTTTAGTTGGGAAGACAGCCTGGATGGGAGGATTTATCACGGAATACGTATTAACCTTAGAAGATCATCATCGTCCAGTATGGGTGATACAAAAAGAAGGGGAAGACAGTTCAATCGATCATTACACAAAATATCTGAGGGTGATCCCACATCTATCCTATATATTAGAAAGTGGACTGATCGCGATTGCGTATGAGATTATAAGAGACGAAGCCATTCGTGAGTTTCTTCATCGAAAAAATACCCATCAATTTTATGAATTTAACGCTGATTTTACACAAGATGAGTTTAAAGAACTCCTAAGTTTACTTTCAAAAGTAGACTTTAAACAAGAGATTGTGGTGATGGGTTTTCCTGAAGACAACCTTGAAAATCTTAAAGCCTATAAGATCAAGGGAGAACTGATGGTCTCTCATAAAATCAACTCAAAATAAACAAGAGATGCGCAAGCATCTCTTTCATTTAAAGGAGGAAACCGATATGTTTGTCGAATATCATCACTATACAATGCTGAGTGAGTATGCGAAGAAAAGGGCTAGAGAAGAAGTGTCAGAATTTTTAGAAATCACATTAAGTTTGGTAGTTGAAGGTAAAGTGGATCCAAGTGTCTTGCTTCAGTACCTACAAAGTCCAGAAAGCATTGAACGTTTTGCGAATGATTGTGTCTTTGATCAAAGGGGTGCATTTCTTAAACCTACCTTAAATGTTTATGATGAAGAGGAAGACTTTGGACAGGTATGGATTGAGGATGAAGAAAATGAATTAAAACATTAATTAAATAAATCGCTGCATGTGCCTGTCCTAATGAGGATGAGAGTGGTACGTGTTATTTGATAGATATGAATTCAATCATTTTCAACATGGCAATCAATAAAACCAAGATATATACCAGAAAGAAAATGACATCCATATTGCCCCAAATCATTTTTATTAAGAATTAGGTTAATAAGTACATCGATTTTAAATAGATTAAAATTTCTAAGTAGAAGTCGTTTTAAATCTTTCCTATATTGTTTAGTTGTTTTGATGTCCACTATTTCTTAGTAGACAATTCATTTCTTATTTCCCTAACCAAATCTTAATTGATCAAGGGTTCTCTCTTTTTTTATTAAATGTCTACAAATACTTTACAACTGCAACTTAGTCCTCTTTGTCTTCTAATCCTAAGACATCTTCACTCTTTAAATCTAAGACAGAAACTTCTTTAAGTTTGCTTTGAATCTTACGAGTACGCACCCCAATGAGTTTGTCTAGATCATCACTGGTTTTAGAAAGCTTATCTTGAGCACTCTGTAGAATATCTCCAAAGCTTTGAAACTCTGTTTTAACTGCAGAGAGAATATTCCAAACTTCGCCACTGCGTTTTTGAATGGCTAAAGTCTTAAAGCCCATTTGTAGAGAATTGAGGAGTGCCGCCATGGTGGTAGGCCCAGCTAGATTAATTTTGTATAAACGTTGTAAGCTTTCTACTAAACCACCACGCACTGCTTCCGCATATAAACCTTCAATGGGTAAAAAGAGAATCCCAAAGTCAGTGGTGTGTGGGGCTTGAATGTATTTATCGTGAATCGTTTTCGCAAAAGTCTTAATCGTCGCTTCCAGTTGTTTAGACGCCGCATCGACTAAGTCTTTATTGCCACTCTCATACGCTTCCAACAAACGTCCATAATCTTCAGTTGGAAATTTTGAATCAATCGGTAGATAGACAGGACCACTGTCTCCACCTGGGAGTTTAACCGCAAACTCAACACGTGCAGTAGAGCCTGGAATGGTTGCGATGTCCATCTCATATTGTTCAGGGGAGAGGATTTGTTCTAAGATGGCCCCCAATTGGATTTCCCCTAAGATTCCCTTGGTTTTCACATTGGATAAGACTTTCTTAAGATCGCCCACTTCTAATCCAATATTCTTCATCTCACCTAAACCCTTATAAACAGCTTCGAGTTGTTCTGAGACTTGTTTGAAAGATTGTGAAATACGATCTTCCAAAGTCTTTTGAAGTTTCTCATCGACTGTGGCACGCATTTGGTCTAACTTCTTCGCATTGTCTTCTTGTAAGAAGGTTAGACGTTGTTCAACCGTTTCACGAATGGCGCTTAGCTTCTGTTCGTTTTGTAGACTTTGATTTTGTAGACTGGTCTGAATTTGAAGTAAAGATTGGGTGACCCCTTGTTGAAGTTGTTGTTGGTTGTCCTTTAACAGCTTAGTGAGTTCGCTTAAACGTTGATCTAAAATTTGATTGGCACTTTGTTGGTTTTGTGTCATGACACTGGAAAAAGTGGTCACCATTTGATTGGTGTCTTCTCGGACTTCGTTCTTAAAGGCAGTGAGAGGCTCTTTTAAATCCACAGAGCTCTTTTTAAGCAATACAAAGACTTGTAATAGAATGCTGATGCCAACCAAACCAATCAGTAGTGTGTCCATAGTCAACCTCTTGTGTTTATTGTATCAAAAAAGCGTAAGTCACTTACGCTTTAGTATCGATGTGTACAAAATATGACTACTCATAATGACCCAAGCAAGAATAAACGATGAGTACATTAGAATCAAACAAATAGACAAGCCTATGTTCTTGTGTGATTCGACGAGCGTAAAATTTCTCATATCTTAGCTTTTCTGGTTGTCCAAGACCCTTTAATGGACCTTCTCGATCAATCGATTGAATCAGTTGATTGATCTTCTTTATTAACTTAGGTGTTGTCAATAATATATCTTGGTATTGCTTCCATGCAGATTCAGTAAATTGAATGTTCAAGTCTCAAGTTTAATAAGGTCATCCATATCAACAGAGAGGGTATTCCCTTGCAGATACTCGATGTGAGCATTAAGCAATGTGATCTCATAGTGTAGATTGTTGAGATCTCTTAAAATTTGGTCATAAATTTCTTGAGTGATGATCACCACATTTTTGTCATCACTTCGGGTGATCAGTAAGGTAATATTCTCTTTTGTTACTTGATCAAGCTCTTTCTTAATATTGTTTCTAAAATAGGAAACATGACTTGCTTTAATGTTTTGAATGCTCATCTTTTCACCCTTCACTTTTAAATAAGCAAAAGCTTCACCTTCTCCTAAAGATTTAGGGTTGAATTCCAATTTCTTGACAATGAATTGGTGGTTTTGAATCAGCAAATCAAGTTCATTAAGCATTTCGTGGTAGTTCTCTTCACTCAACACCACAACATTCATATCGTCATTACGAGTCACGATTAAAGTAATCAAGTCATAGGAAATCCGGTCAAAGTGATGTTTGAGTTTTGTTCTTAAGTTAGAAACGTTTGTTGCATGGACAATGTGAAAGTTCATCATATTTGTACGTTATATCGTACAAATATTATCATATTCTATAAGAATATCCAATAAAAAAGCAGACTTCATGTGGGAAGTCTGCCAAGCAAACATGAGCCCCTAGGGGGATCTAAGCTCATGTTATAGGGTTATTTTAACAGATTCTAGATGACTTCTAAACTTTCTTCACTGACGGAAGCCAATGTTTCTGTGGCTTTAAGATGATCTAAACTGTTGTAGGTTTTTAGAAAAAAGAAGCCTGTAATCAGAAAGGCTAAGAAATCAGCGGTGGGACCTGCGTAGAATACCCCATCTAAGCCAAAGATGAGTGGCAGAATGAGAATGGCAGGAATGAGGATTAAGACTTGTCTGGTTAAAGTCAGGAATAAAGCCATCTTAGATCTTCCAATGGCTTGAAAGAAGTTAGAGGCAATGATTTGAAAACCAATCACAAACAATACGGAAAACCAAGTGCTTAAGGCAAATTCACTTAAAGCCATCAGTTCAGGTTCACGATTAAAGATAGACACTAAGAAACTTGGAAAGAATAAGGTCACAAGATATCCACTGAACGTAATGATCGAGGCATAGATGATGCCTAACTTCACGGCTTCTTTAACCCGCGCATATTGCTTAGCCCCAAAGTTAAAGCTGATGATGGGTTGTAGACCTTGGTTTAAACCAATGATCGGCATGATCATAAAGGTTTGAACAGAGTTGACAATGCCCATGGCGGAGACCGCTAAGTCACCACCATAAACAGTCAATGAACGATTTAGAATAGAGACCAATAATGAACCCGCCAGTTGGAGTGAAAAGCCAGGCATTCCTAAGCCAGAAAGTTTTTTGGCCAAAGCTGAATCAAAAACCAACGCTTTTAAATCGAGGTGGATGTGACTCTTTTTCCCAATGAAATAGAGGACCACCCAGGTGGCGGATAAAGCTTGTGCGATCACCGTTGCGAAAGCTGCCCCAAACATGCCCCAACCAAAGACAAAGATGAATAGAGGATCTAACAGGATGTTGGTACCTGCCCCTAAAAACATGGTATACATCGCAATCTTTGGAGATCCATCTGCTCGAATAAAGTGATTAAGACCCATGCTTAAAACTTGGAAGCTGGTTCCAAAGAGAATCACTCTCATGTATTCCATAGAGTAGGGTAGAATGGTTTCACTGGCTCCAAATAAAACCAAGAGTTGAGGCAAGAAGACTTGACCCACGATCATATATACAATTGAAATTGCTGTTAATAAGATAAAGGATGTACTTAATGTTCTTTTGGCTTGTTCAGGATTTTTTTGACCAAGGCTCATGGAGAATAATGTGGCGCCACCGATGCCAAATAGAACTGCCATTGCCAACATAATCAGCATCATTGGGAAACCTAAGGTAATGCCAGCTAAACCATTGGCTCCTAGCTCTGGATGATTGCCGATATAGATACGATCGACGATGTTGTATAAAGCATTGATCATCATGCCTGTTATGGCAGGGATGGAAAAGCGCATGATGAGTTTGTTGATGGATTCAAAGCCCATCGGATTTGTGTGTTGTGTCATAGCAATAGACTACCATATCTTAAATGAAACTTATTACCGATCACACTTTTGTCACAATTAAGGACTACACTTTAAGTATGAGTATGCAAGAAGCATTTGAAGTCCTTTATGATACGTATTTTGATGCTTTAGCCAAGTATGTGCATTTTAAGGTTGATCGCGTTGAAGATGGGGAAGATGTGCTTCAAGAAGTTTTTTTAAACTACTACAAATACATCATCTTAAAACATAAGAAAGTGGATAATCCTTTAGCGTATCTTAAGAGAATGGTGGATAAAGAAGTCATTCCTTTGTATCAAATCAATGACTTATCGCTGGAGGATGAGCTCATCGATTATCTTCAAGATCCGCTCGACTTAGAAAAACATATTCTAGATCAATTAAGGTATGAAGACATCTTGCTAGAAATCAAAAAACTTAAACTCATTGATCAAAAGATCATTCTTGCACGCTTTAGATTTGATTTGTCCTTTAAAGAAATCGCAGAATACTTAAATAGCAATGAGAATACCATCAAACTTAGATATCATCGCAGCATTAAAAAAATTCAAGAAAGTTTTGACACGAAAGTCTATGAACGACACTCTTGGTAGGTGAAGGCACTAAAAGATGAACACACAACGTCAAGCATTTGAAAAAAACCTATACAACAAAAATCAAATCTTCCTGCGTATTCAAGCTCAAATGCCTGAACCTAAAGAGGAGATGACTTTTATGAAAAACATTTTAAAATTGGCCTTTGTGGCTATCTTAGGATTGGCAGGCTTTGTCGGTTATCAAATATTTAACCCAAAGACGATCACCCCAATCTTCGCATCCATCAGTGTTGACATTAACCCAAGTTTTGAACTCTTGGTTGACTACGACAATTTGATTGTGGAAATCAAGGCACTCAATGAAGATGCGCAAAGCATCGATACCTCAAGCATTGTGGGCACATCTGCAGATACGGCTGTCACAAGTCTTATCAATTTAGCAACTGAAGCAGGATTTATCCTGAGCGATGATGAAGTAGACGATTATGTCTTGGTGACCACCGTTATTCTCGATGAAGCTGAAAGCATCACAGATGAAGAAGAAAGTGTGCTTCAAGAAGATCTTGAAACGGATATCGAGATCAGTGTAGAAACAAACATAGTAGATACCAAGGTT
Source organism: uncultured Erysipelotrichaceae bacterium (assembly GCA_964532705.1). Lineage (GTDB taxonomy): Bacteria > Bacillota_I > Bacilli_A > Erysipelotrichales > Erysipelotrichaceae > UBA2212. Next base: position 1,008 of record CAZHIG010000049.1, on the reverse strand, counting down.
TACGTATTAAAATCAACCCGTGAAGAAAAGTTCTTAGCCGATGAAAAAGAAATTCCCTTGGGTTTATACATCATCAATGGCATGGTTGAACAAGAGGATGGGACCACCCTTTCTGTTAAAGACTTTATGGCCAATACCGACAACATCGCTAAGATAGAAAATAGAATTAACAATTCAAGCGCATCACAATATACCAACCAAATCGAACGCTATCTTGCAGAACTGATTGAACTGGGGATTGATGTAGGGGCTTATGAAGAACGCTTTGCGGCAGGCATCGACTTAGATGTTTTAGTGGATGATTTAGAACTGGCTTTAGAATCTGCAGGTGGAAGCATTGATGCACAATACGACAGTCGAAACAGTGAGAATCTAAGTATTGTGGTGCGTGAGTATATGACTCAACTGAGTGAAGCCGGCATCGATGTCTCTACGTATCAAACACGCATGGACGCAGGTGAAGACTTAGTAATCATTAAAGATGAACTCGAAGCTTTAGCACAATCCAATTCAATCACCCTTCAATCGGATGCCATCTCAGAGGCGATGAAAGAAGAAGCTCAAGCAAAATCAGATGAAGCCAAAGCTCAAGCCGAAGAAAACCAAGCTGAAGCTTCAGACAATGCTTCAGAAAATAAAGGCAAAGGTAAAAACTAAGACAAAGGACTTCCGTTTGGAAGTCCTTTTCTTTTATAGGGGCACTTCAGGAAATTCTAACTCAGAAACATAGGCCAAAGCATCATGTTCATTAATCTTAACCACTTGATCCATGATGTCAGAATTTCCGATCGCATATATTGCGTCACGCTCATAGGGATCATAGCCCATGATGCGATCCATCAATCGTTGATCAAACACCCACTGTTTATTTTGAAAGGTAAAGGGAATACGATTTACCACCACACCAATTAAGCCTAAATCAATGATTTTATAATATTGTTTTTCACTCATGCTTTTACAGTATCATTCATCTAAAATTCTTCAAGTCATCTGTCCAAAGGATAGGAT
>CAZHIG010000048.1:0-7338 GCA_964532705.1 uncultured Erysipelotrichaceae bacterium | reverse complement strand
GCTTGCAAAAAGATCATGAAAGAATATCTTATTCAACGTGCTCGCCCTTTATTGTTCTCAACCAGCTTAAGCCCTGCTGATACTGCAGCCATTTTGGCAGCTATTAAGAAGCTCGATATGGGGGCCGATTTAGTGGATAAACTTTGGTTGAATGCAAACAGTTTAAAAGCAAAACTTGTTGAAATTGGTTTAGATATTGGGCACAGTGAAACACCCATAACACCTTTAATGATTGGCGATGAAACATCAACTTTAGTTTTTGCTCAACGTTTACTCGAAGAGGGTATTTATGTTTCTCCCATTATTTTTCCAACAGTACCTAAAGGGAAAGCGAGATTACGTTTGATGGTTTCAAGCAGTCATAAATTTAAAGACATTGAATTTGCGGTCAGTAAAATCAAAATGATTGCTCAAGAGCTTAAACTCATATGAATCGTTTAACACATAAAAATGTACAATATGATACGGATGTTGAAACCCGTCTTCAAAGTTTTGAGAACCTCTTGGATTCGTTGAAGAAAGAACTAGATGGCTTGCGATTAAAACTTGAAGATTTGAAGTTATCAGAAAAGACAAAAACAGTCAGTTATCAAGAAGCTTATGCGAGAAAACTCTTTATCGAATATTTTTTGAATGAGTTTAATCAATATGGACTGAATGAAGGGGAACAATAGTGATGAAAATTGCATGGATTGGAACAGGTGTCATGGGTTATCCAATGGCTCAGCATTTAATTGATGCAGGACATCAATTAAGTGTATATAATCGCAGTTTTAAAAAAACTGAAAGTTTAAATGCACATCGTGCGAGCAGTATTGAAGAGGTGGTTAAAAATAAAGATGTGATTTTTACAATTGTTGGCTATCCAAAAGATGTTGAAGAGGTGTATGAAGAGATTTTTAAACATGCCGCGCCTTCATCCATCTGTGTTGATATGACCACAAGTGATCCAAAGCTTGCTAAGAAACTTTATGAAAAGGGTATGAGTTTAGGGATTGATGTTTTAGATGCGCCTGTTTCTGGGGGAGATCTTGGTGCAAAGAATGCTAGCTTAGCCATCATGGTGGGTGGAAGAAAATCAGTCTTTGATCAAATCTATCCTCTATTTGAAAAGATGGGTAAAAGCATTCAATATTTAGGGGATGCAGGTAATGGTCAATATTGTAAGATGGCCAATCAGATCGTCATTGCTGGAAATTTAGCAGCCGCCAGTGAAGCCATTCGATATGCGCAAGAAGTAGGTTTAGATCCAAGTAAGATGTTAGCTGCTATTGCTGGGGGTTCTGCAGGTTCTTGGCAAATTAATAACAATGGACCAAAGATGATTTCTAAAGATTATGCACCTGGCTTCTATATTCATCATTTTATGAAAGACTTAAAACTTGTATTAGAGAGTTCGAATGGCATTGATTTGGCTCAAGTAAAATCTTCACTTGATCATTTAGAAGCATGGGTATCAGAAGATGAGACGCGTCGTTACTTAGGAACTCAAGCTTTTATTGAAAGTTTGAAATAGGATGTCTTCTAGACATCTTTTTCTTTTGGGTTCATTAGACTAGTCTAATGGTGACGAGTGGTTTAAAATAAGCCATAGATAAAGGAGATTTCTATGTTAAAAGATATTGCTGTAGTAGGCATGGCTGTAATGGGTAAAAATCTTGCCTTAAATATTGCTGATCATGGGTATTCAACCCTTATTTATAATCGAACCACTGAAGTCATGGAAGAGGTGCTGAATGAAAATAAGCATCCCAATCTTTTTGGGGCTAAAACGTTAGAAGAACTTGTTGCTGGCTTAAAGAAACCACGCAAGATTATTTTAATGGTTAAAGCAGGGAAAGCTGTCGATGCACTCTTAGATCAACTCAGTACGCTTTTAGATTTAAATGACATCGTTATTGATGCGGGAAACTCCTTTTATGAAGATACCATCGCACGTGAGAAGAAATACCGTGAACTTGGTTTGAAATTTATTGGTATGGGCGTTTCTGGAGGTGAAGAAGGTGCTCGTCTTGGACCTGCCATTATGCCAGGGGGAGAACGTGAAGCTCATGCATCTTTAAAAGAAATTTTAGAAGCCATTTCTGCAAAAGTGAATGGAGAAGCCTGTACCGCGTATATTGGTCCAAATGGTGCCGGTCATTATGTCAAAATGGTTCACAATGGGATTGAATATGGTGACATGCAGCTGATTGCTGAAGCCTATCAAGTGTTGAAGAAACTTGGAAAGAAAAGTAATGCTGAGCTTCATCAAATCTTTGATCGCTACAATCGAGGTAATTTAAACAGTTACTTAATTGAGATTACTCGGGATATTTTAAATACAAAAGATGATTTGAGTACAAATGATTTAATCGATGTCATTAAGGATACTGCGGGTCAAAAAGGAACAGGTATTTGGACATCAAGAGAGTCTCTTCATTATGGTGAAACGACTTCTGTGATTACCCAAGCTGTATACGCTCGTTTTATTTCTGCCAATCGTGCATTAAGACAAAAAGCTTCAAAAGTACTTGCTTTAAAGGCGACTGATATTCAAGATAAAGAACTTGTAGATTTGGTGGAGAAGGCTTTGTATCTATCCAAAGTTATTTCTTATGCTCAAGGATTTTCACTTTTAAAACAAGCTTCACTGGATCATGAGTGGAAACTCAACTTTAAAGAGATTGCTAAACTCTTTAGAGGTGGATGTATCATTCGTGCACAATTTTTAAACGATATTGCAGATGCATACATCAATAATCCAGATTTAGACAATCTCTTATTAGAACCGTATTTTTCTAAGATCGCCAATGAGTCGATAGAAGCGCTCAGAAAAGTTGTTTCATATGCTGCCTTGGCTGGAGTTCCTGTGATGGCGTTCTCATCTGCGTTGGCTTATTATGATTCGTTTAGATCAACCGATCTTTCAACCAATCTGATTCAAGCTCAACGAGATTATTTTGGAGCCCATACATATGAACGTTTAGACCGTGATGGGTTCTACCATTTTGCTTCGTGGGGCAAAGAATGAAGCTTGCTTCTCAAGTTTTTACCATTTTTGGATCGACAGGGGATTTAACCTATCGTAAATTAATTCCTGCGCTCTATCACTTAGACCATCGCAAACTCCTAGCAGAGGATTTTGAGATACGCTGTATCGGTCGCAGAAATTACACACAAGAAGAATATAAAAGTATTTTAGAACCTTGGCTTGAAAAGCAAAGTCGTTTTAAATTGGATGAACAAACCAAACAAAGGTTTTATCGTAGAATCCACTACATTCAATTAGAATTTACACAACTTAATGCTTTTCATCATTTAAAAGCCTATCCTGTTGGACAAAATAACTTATATTACTTTGCAGTGGCACCTGAGTTTTTTGTGACGATTGCCCAGAATTTACATGATTCAGGCTATCTGAGCACTGGTAAGCATGATGTTATTTTAGAAAAACCTTTTGGTGATTCTTTAAGTCATACTCAAGAAATTTACCAAAAACTTTCTAAAATCTTTACTTCCGAATCGATTTATCCCATCGATCATTACTTAGGCAAAGAAATGATTCAAAACATTTTAGCCTTAAGATTTACCAATCGTGTTTTTAACAGTGTTTGGAACGCAGAAAATATTGCGGCCATCCAAATTACGGTAGCAGAAATGGTGGGTGTTGAAACCCGTGGAAATTACTATGAACTTGCCGGTGCCCTAAAAGATATGATTCAAAACCATTTGCTTCAGATGCTGTCCTATGTGGTCATGGATGAACCGAAAGGCTTATGTGCAGACTCACTTGCCATTCAACAAATCCTTAGTTTAAAATCCATACAACTTGATGATGTTGTGCTGGGCCAATACGGGCCTTCCGACTTAGGCTGTGGGTATACCCAAGAGAAATTGGTATCCCCTCAATCTAAAGTTGAAACGTATGCAGCTGTCAAAGTACATTTTAACGATGGAAATCTAAAAAACGTACCGATCTATATGCGGACGGGTAAACGCTTAAATCATAGAGCGACGTATATAAAAGTATTGTTTAAACCTTCAAGTTCTAGCCTATATGATTATTCAAGTCATGAAGTCCTGACTTTTAAAGTGCAACCTGATGAAGGGGTGAGTTTTAGTTTTAATGTTAAAAAACCAGGAACGCTTCAAACCATTGAAAATGTTAAGATGGATTATTGTCAGTCTTGCATCTTGGAAAATAGAATCAATACACCTGAAGCGTATGAACGTTTGCTAGACGATGCATTTAAGAAAGACAAGACTCTTTATACACCATGGGAACTTGTTGAAATGGGTTGGGATTTTGGCGAACGCATTTTAGAATATATTCGTTTGAATAAGCTAAATTTAAACATTTATCCATCTGGAAGTGCAGGTCCTCTTGAAGCCAATGATCTTTTAAACAAAGATGGCTTTATTTGGTTGGACGAAAATGAATATTCGTATTAATCTTTAATTAGATATGTTTGAAAAAAGTTTAGGTTTAGCTCTCTCGGGTGGAGGCATTAAAGCTTTTGCTCAAATCGGGGCACTCAAAAGAATGAATGAAGCGAAACTCAAATTTGGGGCTTTTTCTGGTACCAGCATGGGGTCAATTATTGCCACTTTTTTAGCGGCAGAATGTAAGTTGGAGGACATCGAAAGACGCCTGATTGACATTGAAGATCGAATTGTTAAAGATCAGCTCTTAAAGGTGTCGAATGCTCAAGTCTTTCCACTGATTACCAGTCAACTTACTGGTCTAATTTCACCGTTACCGTTTAGGAATATTCTCAATGAACATTTAGTCGATTTAAAACTAAAACACTTAAACGATATCAAACTTCCGTTGGTCATTGTTTCTGCTGATTTAATCAGTGGATCTGTGGTTTATTTCACCAATCGTCCTAAACAGTTTAAAAAAACGCCTTTCGAGAAAGTGATTTCAGATGCTTTAATCATTGATGCCTTGCAAGCCTCATGTTCTTTTCCAATGGTGTTCGAAAACATGATGTATGACAACATGCAACTGGTTGATGGAGGGGTCTTGATGAATCTACCCATTAAACCTTTAATACAATTAGGCAGTGAAAAAAATATTTCGATCACCATGGAAAACTTAATGCCATTTAAATCATCAAAAAAAGTAAAAGATGTTGCCATTCGGATTGTCGACATGGCCAATAGTGATGCCATTCGAAACAGCATATTACTTAGTGATTACAATCTAAATATCTATGATAAATCGATTGGTATCTTTAGTTTTGGTAAAGGAAAAGAAGCCATCGCTTTAGGTTATCAAAAAGCTTCAGAAGATTTCGATGATTTAGAAAGTTTGAGGTTAGACCTTAAACGTTTTAGAATCTAAATATTTCCGATGCAAGGTGATGATTGGATACTGCTCTAATTGAGATGATTTGACCCAAATAAACTTTGGGTCTTTTTCTATGACATTCAAGGTAAAAAATTCTACTTCCCAAATTTTATGAGTAAAAACGTGGTTTAGTTTTTGGTCGAAACTGAGTTTGCTTTCTTCATTATTAATTTGTGAATGCTCAGGTAAGCGATAATAACCTTTCATGAGTTGATCATTATGATCTAGTGTTAGTGCAATCTCATCAAAATATTTCAAAAGGACAACTTGTTTATATTCAATCTTTTTTTCAATTTTCTTTTCGACAATTGGATAATTCAACTGAGAATTATTTTTATAGGCGCAACAATTTTCTTTTAGAGGGCAGTCTTGGCATTTGGCTTGTTTGGTACATACAAGTGCACCTAGTTCCATTAAACCTTGGGTTAAGTGATTCGGTCTAACATCATTCATCCATTGTTCGATGGTTTGTTGGATTTGAACCGTGAAAGTTTTATCTAGGTTATTTAAACAAAATAAACGACTCATTACTCTTTTTACGTTTCCATCAATGGCAGCTGTTTTCTCATCAAAACAGATGGATGCTATGGCACTGGCTGTGTAGGGTCCAATGCCACTTAGTTTTTGGATATCACTGAGTTTACGAGGAAACATGCCCTGATGTCTTTCTTGAATTTGAAGGGCAGCTTTTTGGATGTTTCTCACTCTAGAATAGTACCCTAATCCTTCCCATGCTTTTAGAAGCTTTTCTGGCTGTGAAGTAGCGACGTCTTTAATGCTTGGGAACTGATCCATCCATTTTAAATAATAGGGGATCAAGGTATCAATTTGTGTTTGTTGAGCCATGATTTCTGAAATCCAGACTCGATAGGGGTCTGTGTTTTGTCTAAAGGGTAAATCTCTTTGATGGTCTAGATACCATTTAACTAATTTTGTTTGAATCAACATGGGTCTATTATACCCAATAAAATTAAAAGCGAGCATTTGCTCGCTTTTTGTAACGATTGATAAACCAGTTTGATACGTGTGGAGGGATATATGAAGAGATTGGTTTATCACTTTAAGGTATCTGTCTTACCTTTGACTATAGTATAGCGAATCATTAAGTGGAGTTTGTGATAGCTAAGTGAAAGATTTTTATAAAATGTGGTAGAATACACAAGTTATGAGGTTACTATGAGAAATCAAAAAATTATCAATATTGCAGTTATTGCTCACGTCGATGCAGGAAAGAGTACATTGGTTGATGCGTTTTTAAAACAATCCGGCGTTTTTAGATCCAATGAACAAGTCATCGATCAAGTCATGGATTCAAATGCACTTGAGCGTGAACGTGGCATTACCATCTATTCAAAGAATTGTTCTATCATTCATGAGGATGTCAAAATCAACATTGTCGATACACCAGGCCATGCTGATTTTTCAAGTGAAGTTGAACGCATTATTAAGACTGTTGATACCGTTATTCTATTGGTGGATTCCAGTGAAGGCCCCATGCCACAAACACGTTTTGTGCTATCTAAATCTTTAGAATTAGGTTTGAGACCCATTTTATTAATTAATAAAATTGACAAGCCTGACCAAAGAGCAGAAGAAGTTGTGGATTTGGTTTACGACTTATTTTTAGCCTTAGATGCCAAAGAGGATCAATTGGATTTTCCAATTCTATATGGGATTGCCAAACAAGGCATTGTTAAGCGTTCATTAGATGACAACAGTACAGACTTGAGCCCATTATTTGAAACGATCATTTCACATGTTGGGAATTATCCAGATTTAGATGATGAAGCGACTCAGTTACAAGTAAGCTCTTTGGCTTATGACGATTACATCGGTCGTATTGGAATTGGACGTTTATATAAAGGAACCCTTAAAGTCGGACAGTCAGTCATGGTCATTCGTGGGCAATCTCAAATTCGTCAATCGATAGCACAACTATTTGTTTATGAAGGTTTAAAAAGAGTAGCTGTAAAAGAAGCTCACAGTGGTGACATTGTGCT
>CAZHIG010000047.1:0-7496 GCA_964532705.1 uncultured Erysipelotrichaceae bacterium | reverse complement strand
CGTTCATCAAAATGACCATTGGGTTCTAAACCATTGGTAAAGACAATCACTTTATCTGCCACATTCACCAATTCATGCGCTTCTTGAGCCGCATAGTCACCATGCCCAATCACAGCAACTCTTTTCTTGCGATAAAAGAAGGCATCACAAATGGCACAATAGGAGACCCCTTTACCTTCAAATTCCTTGATGCCTTTAATGGGTAGAGAAGCACGGGGTGAACCAGTCGCTAAGATGACAGCCTTGGCACTGTATTCACCAAGATTCGTATGTACATCATAGCCCCCCATCATGCTCATGGCTAAACCTGTGACTTCTTCAGTCTTAACTTCGATGCCTAGCTTTTCAGCTTGAGCTATGCCTGCATTGAGCAAATCTGGACCTGTGATAAACTCAAAGCCATAGTAATTGGCAATCTTATCGGTTTTGGCTAAAGCCCCACCATCTTTTCCAATCACCAATACGTTTAAATTCGCACGTTTAATATAGACCGCAGCTTGAATACCTGCTGGACCTTTTCCACACACAATGACATCGTACATATCTAATCTCCTATTTTTTTACTTATCTATTCTAAGCCTTTATCACATAAAAAAACAGTCTTGTTTAGACTGTTAAATCATTTCTTCAACGGTGTAAGCTTTATCTTCCAACATCTTTCTGAGCTTCTTATGATCTGTGGAATTACATCTAACGTGATAGCCACCCTCAATGATGGAGACATGGGTTAATGAGATGTTGTGTTCCGCAAAGATTTTTGAGAAATCCGCAAGAACACCAGCTTTGTTGTCGGGGAACTTACCGGTAATACGGGTCGATCCGCTAAGATTGTGTCCCATGAGTTCTACAAAAGCTTTAAGAATATCCCCTGTGGTTAAAATACCTAGTAGCACATTGGCTTCTCCTACAACTGGTAAGCAACCAATGTCTTTCTTTTCCATCAAATCTGCGGCTTCTTCAATCGGTAAGCCAGCACTGACAGTTACCACATTCTTAATCATGATGTCTTCTACTTTTGTTTTAGAAAGTAGATAGTTCATTTCATGGATGGATAGTGTTGTTAGATGTGAAGGCGTATTGGCTTGAATGGTGGTTTGTGTCACCAAACCTACCAATTTACCATTCTTGGTGACCGGTACACGATGCACATCTTTTTCTTTCATTAAATCTAAGACTTCAGAAATGGTATTCTCTGGATGAACCACATAAGGGTCCACGCTCATACGATTTTTAACAAACATTTCTTTATCCTCCTAAGTACACTTTCTGTACTTCTTCAGAAGCCAAGAGCTCTTGACCCGTTCCAGACAATACAATGTTTCCTGTTTCTAAGACATAGGCTTTATGCGCAATCTTGAGAGCTTGCATGGCGTTTTGTTCAACCAAGAGAACGGTTGTTCCTTGGGCATTGATTTCTTTAATGATGTTGAAGATTTCTTTAACCAATAAGGGTGCTAAACCCATTGATGGTTCATCTAAAAGCAGTAATTTGGGTCGTGCCATCAATGCACGAGACATCGCCAACATTTGTTGCTCACCCCCTGATAAGGTTGAGGCATCTTGATTGCGACGCTTATACAAAATTTCAAAACGCTTATAGATCTTTTCGAGATCTTCCTTGATGCCCTCTTTGTCTTTTCTAAGATAAGCACCCATGAGTAAGTTTTCATACACACTTAATCCTGTAAAGATTCTACGACCTTCAGGGACTTGAACCAAACCTTGAGTAGGAAGCACTTGCGCAGAGACTGAAACAATGTCTTTATCTAAATACGTAATGGCACCAGAAGTTGGTTTTATCAGTGAACTGATGGTTCTAAGGAGCGTTGTTTTCCCTGCACCATTGGCGCCAATTAAAGAAACAATTTGGCCTTCTTCTACTTCAATACTAACATCTTTCAAGGCATGAATAACACCATAATGTACGTTTAAATTCTCAACTTTCAACATATCTAGGCCTCCTCTTCGCCTAAATAGGCTTCAATAACTTTAGGATTATTTTTTATTTCTTCAGGGGTACCAGAAGCAATGAGCTTACCATAATCCAAGACAAACAAACGCTCACAAATCGCCATCACCAAAGACATGTCATGTTCAATGAGAATGATCGTTAAACCACGTTCTTTACGAATACGTGCAATGAACTGTGTAAGTGAAGCTGTTTCTTGTGGATTCATCCCAGCCGCAGGTTCATCTAAAACCAAGAGTTGAGCACCCGTAGCCATCGCACGGGCAATTTCCAACTGACGTTGTTTACCATAAGGAAGATTTTTTGCTAAATTATCAGCTAAGTCATCAAGTTCAACCGTTTTCAAAAATTCATGGGCACGTGCATCAATGTCTTTCTCAGATTTAAAGAATGAACCCAATCGACTTAACGCACCAAACAAACCATAGGAAGCAGATTCATTCATGGCTACTTTAACATTCTCTAAGACTGTGAGTTCTTTAAACAAGCGAATATTTTGGAAAGTACGCGCAATGCCTTGATGGGTAATTTTATAAGGTGGAAGTTTAGACAACTCAACTTGTTTGCCTTCTCTTTCAAAAAAGATTTGACCACTCGAAGGGGTATATACCCCCGTTAATACATTAAACAATGTGGTTTTGCCTGCCCCATTAGGACCAATTAATCCAACCAGTTCACCTTTCTCAACAGTGAGTGATACGCTTGAAACAGCTGTGAGTCCTCCAAAGTTACGGGTGACTTTATCAATCGTGAGTAAACTCATGGCTTGACCTCCTTACGTTTAAAGCTAAAGGCTTTTAACTTAAAATTATTAAGTAAGAATTCTTTGGAACCCAATAAACCTTGAGGTCTAAAAATCATCACAATGATGAGGACCAATGCATACATAATCAAACGCATTTCAGCGTAAGGTTGTAGAAACATATTGATGATCCCAATAAAGATGGTCGCAATCACAGAACCACTCAAAGATCCCATTCCACCAAAGACCACAATGATTAGAATATTAATTGAAGTATTCACCCCAAAGGTTTCGGGTTTAACCACATAGTAAGTCGTCGCATATAAAGAACCTGCAATCGAGGCTAACGCTGCACCAAACATAAAGGCCATGACCTTGTATTTCGTTGTGTTAATACCCATTGCTTCTGCCGCAATTTCATCTTCTTTAATCGCAATACATGCACGTCCTACGGCCGAATTCTTAAAGTTGTGGGTTGTAAAGATGGCCAAAATTACAAACGCAAACAATAATGGCCAATTCATCAACATCTTAATATTAGATATCCCTGAAGCTCCATTGGTGATGGTCATATTTAAGATGATGATCCGAATGATCTCACCTACCCCTAAAGTCGCAATCGCTAAGTAATCCCCTTTAAGTCTTAAAGTTGGCATGGCTACCACAAATGAAACAAGAAGAGTAATGCCTAAACCCACCAACATCCCAATAAATAGACCTGTCAAATCGGGTTTCATGGCCAATACAATGGCTGTTGCATAAGCACCAATTGACATAAAACCTGCATGCCCTAAAGAAAGCTGACCTGTGATGCCGATGATGATGTTTAAGCTTACACCAAGAATGACATAAATACCCATCCAATAAAGGACTGTTTTTTGGTAAGGGGATAAAATTCTAAATTGAATCAAGACAAAAAACAAAGCAAAGATTCCAGTGATCCAAACAAGATTTAAAAGATTCTTTTTGGTAAGGAAATTTTTCATTAGACTTTCTCCTTAACATTTTTACCCAATAGACCACTGGGTTTAACAATTAGAATCAAAATTAAGATTGAGTAAACAACCGCATCTTTATAGAGTGTTGAACCATAGCCCGCAACCATCGTTTCGATGAGTCCAATGACCATACCACCAATCATGGCACCTGGAATGATTCCAATGCCTCCAAAGACAGCTGCAACGAAAGCTTTTAAACCTGGAGCAAAGCCCATATAAGGATAAATTTTAATATAATACAAACCAAACATAATTCCAGCAGCTGCTGCTAAGGCAGAACCAATGGCAAAGGTAATGGTAATGGTGTTATCGACATTGACACCCATTAAAGCAGAGGCGTCTTTATCTACCGCCACTGAACGCATGGCACGTCCAAGTTTAGTTTTGCGAACAATAAACTGTAATGCCACCATCAAAGCAATCGAAGTCGCAAAGATAACAAGTTGTAGGGAATTGATTCTTAGACCCCAAATCGTGTAATAGACATTCTCAATGGCAGGCGGAAACGCATAAATGTTTGCCCCCATGATCAGTTGTGTTCCATTTTGAATGAGAAACGAAACCCCAATCGCTGTAATCAGTGCAGCGGTTTTACTGGATTTACGCAATGGTTTATAGGCAACACGTTCAATCACAACTCCAAAGAGCGCTGTTAAAAGCATCGCTAATGGGAGCGCAACAAAAAAAGGAAGCTTAAATGCGGTGATGAGCACCATCCCTACATAAGATCCAAACATGAAAATATCGCCATGCGCGAAATTGATCAACTTGATGATCCCATAAACCATGGTGTAACCTAAAGCGATCAAAGCATAGACACTTCCAATGGATAAGCCATTAATAACTTGTTGTAAAAAAGCTGTCATATCTTTCCTCTTTAACTGAAACAAACAGGTGAAAGTTTCCTCTCACCTGTTTGATATCACAGAATGTTTAGTCTATTAAGGTGCAACGATCACTGCGTTGGTTTGTTCACCATTTTGAAGTTCAACAACAATCGCAGATTTAACTGGGTTGTTCAAATCATCAAAACTGATGGTTCCAGTAACGCCTTCAAAAGCCGTTGTCGCTTTCATCGCATCACGGACAGCAACAGGATCATTAGAGTCAGCAGCATCAATCGCTGCAAACAACATGTACATTGCATCATAAGCCAAAGCACTTAAAGCACTAGGTGCTTCACCAGCAGAAGCTGTGTAGGCTGCAATAAATTCAGCAACTTTAGCATCATCAACAATGGTTGAGAAGTGAGTTGAGAAGTAAACATCATTAACGTTCGCAGCACCACCAGCCAAATCGTTCAAATCAGGTGATTCAAAACCATCTGGTCCAACGATAGCAGCAGTAATGCCAGCAGCACGAGCTTGACCAATGATTAACCCAGCGCGAGCAGCATAATCAGCTACGAATAAGACATCAAATTCTCCTAAAGCAGCAATTGAAGTCAATTGAGCAGAGAAATCTGTATCCGCATCCGCATAGTAGAATACATCACCTAAGACAGAACCACCATTTGCAGCGAATTGTTCACCGAAAATAGCAGCTAAATCTTTAGCATAATCAGAGGAGTTGGATCCCATAACAACTGCAGTTTTAGCACCTAAGTTATTGCTTGCGAAGTTCGCAAGAACTAACCCTTGGAATGGGTCAATGAAACATGCACGGAACACGTAATCATTAACAGCGTCACCATCTAAAGTAACTTTAGCATTGGTACCAGAAGGTGTGATGGTTAAGACTTGGTTTTCTTTGGCAACAGGACCAATCGCAAGGGTTGGAGCTGAAGTTGCAGAACCCAACATCGCAACAACGCCATCTTCTACAAGTTTTTGAGCATTTTCAACAGCTTTAGCTGTATCGTATGCATTGTCATAAATCACTAATTCAACAGTCTTACCATCAATACCGCCAGCAGCATTGATTTCAGCGACAGCCATTTCAGCTGCCAATTTTTCGGGAACCCCGTAAACAGATACTTCACCGGTTAGTTCTAAGTTCAAACCAATTTTAACGGTGTCTGGTTCGCTTGAACATGCGGTTAAGCCTGTAAGAACAACAGCGAGCACAGATAATAATGCTAGAATTTTCTTCATATTAACCCTCCTTTGGTAATATGAATTGATTATAAGTGAAAGAACTGTGAAATACAATCATTTTCTTTCATAAATTTTATGTAAATTTTTTCAATCAAAATAAAAACCATCTTTCGATGGTTTAGCTTATAAATGGTGACCTGTCAGGGGCTCGAACCCTGGACCCACTGATTAAGAGTCAGTTGCTCTGCCAGCTGAGCTAACAAGTCATTTAAGGCTTTTTAATAATAGCGTATTTCCATTTTCATTTCAACCTTTGGGCAAAGCAATTGTGCTTTAATCTTTGCTTTATATAATAAGGATAGATAAGGAGACTTAAATATGGAAAAAAATGTTGGTAAAGTCGATTCGTATGTACGTTATGGAGTTGCGGTCGTTTTAGCGCTTGTTGCGATAACACAAGGCACTGAATCCAGTCTATTTGTGCCTTTGTTACTGGGTGCTGTTGCATTGACCTTAACAGGAGCTGTGGGACGTTGTGGACTCTACAAACTCATCGGTGTGAATACCTGTCCATTAGATCAAAGAAAATAAACACTCGCTTGAGTGTTTATTTCTTATAATAGAACCATGAACATACACTATCGACATGCAACAATTGAAGATGCCCAAGCTATACTCGACTATTTAGACCAAGTAGGCAAAGAAAGTGATAATCTAAGTTTTGGTAAAGAAGGAATTGGCTACACCTTAGAAGAAGAAATGAGTGCCATTGAAAAGACCTTTAATTCACAGACCGATCTTATGATTTTAGCACTCGATCAAGGCAAGATCATATCCATAGGTAGTTTACATGGCAACAAACGAATCCGTACTCAACACTTCGCGACCTTAGGCATCTCTGTTTTAAAAAGTCATTGGAACTTAGGCATCGGAAACGAAATGATGCATCGCATCATGCAGTTTGCAAGAAGCAGTGAAGTCTTAAAGATTGTTCGCTTAGATGTACGTTCTGACAATTTAATTGCCATTAAACTCTATGAGAAATATGGTTTTGAAAGGTATGGTCAATTCAAAGAAGAGATGATGATTGATGGAGCTTATATCTCCATTGATTTGATGAGATGTATATTGAATAAATAAAAACAGATCCAACGATCTGTTTTATTTTTAATTTGGTGACCCGTACGGGATTCGAACCCGTGAATGCTTGCGTGAAAGGCAAGTGAGTTAACCGTTTCTCCAACGGGCCAGTGGCGCCTAAAGTAGGACTCGAACCTACGACCAACCGGTTAACAGCCGGTTGCTCTACCAACTGAGCTATTTAGGCAAGTGCTTATAAAATATATCATATGTATAGATACATTTCAAGCACGTTTTTAGGTAAAACTTTTAAAGCGCAACTTGATCAATTTCTTCGTGAGAATGGGTCAAGTTTTTAAGCCATTTCTCTTTTCTAAACAAACGATAAGCGACCATGGCTTTGATAAAATCGGTCGAGTTACCAGCTAAGTATAATATAATCACTGGCCAACTCGTAAAGGTGGCCACAAGACCCACAACAGGAATGTTAACCAACCACATAAATACGGCATCCATCACCAAAGTGGATTTAGTGTCTCCGCCCGCTCTTAAGATAAAGAAGAACTGAGCTGACAACATGTACACCCAAAACATAAAGGATTGTACTCGGTTAAATTGAATGGCTGCACTTCTGGATAAATCAGAAACATTAAACAGATAAGGTACAAAGA
>CAZHIG010000046.1:0-7562 GCA_964532705.1 uncultured Erysipelotrichaceae bacterium | reverse complement strand
CTTGAAAGCCTGCTTCTTTCTTTGGGACTACTTTAAGTTCAATGAGCGCATGAACAGGCGCATCTTCTAACTTAGATTCATTTAAAAGGGTAGTATAGCCTTTAATCAGTCCAGTGTTTTCATAGGACTTCATGGCTGCCTCGACTTCTTTTTCAGATAGATTGGCAAGAACGGCCAGTTCTTGAATGCTTAGGCGTGCGTTTTCTTTTAATAGTTGTAGGATTTTGTGCATAGGGAAAACCTCTTTATGAAATGAATTATACTAGATTATTTAAGTTTGAGTTTGATCAATCTTAATGTATTAATTTAAATTTAGTTCATCTCATATAGGTATTGATTACTAGATTAATATGTAATATAATTTTTTTGTAAGCAGAATGCCGGGCATTCTAAACTAACCCATGGAACCAATTCCAGGGGTTTTTTATTTTATCAAAGCGAGAATTTCTTGAATGAATAAATTTCTTTTTAAATTATACTCAGAAGTATCAATCCAAATATTAGATTGATTAAATTGCTTGATGTTTACTGTATTACATTCAGAGTTAGCAAAGTTACCTAATAAAAGATTTATTGTGGAGATTACTTCATTCTCTTTATTTGATTTCAATTTATCATTAAAAAAGGGTAAAATTGGCTCATAGTGATTAACAATGTTTCTGATTTCTCTCATAATTTCAATTTTCTTTGATATTTTTGCAATATCAATTGTACGTGAACGTCTTTCTATGACTTGATCTAAAAATTTTGTCCTATCAATTTTATTTAACATATTAAAAATGGTAAGTAATTGGCCTAAGTTTAACCCATGTACTACTGTCCAAATTGGTAATGGTTTGTGAAATTGTTGATAATGGGTTATTAGTAAATTATAACTTTTACTATTTTTAGAACCTATTTTAAGAATTTCTGAAATTGCTATTTTTCGGTTTTTTACAATATTCTTTTCAGCTTGAATATAGACTGTACCGGTGTCATTTAAAACTTTATCTAAATCTATAAAATCATAAATAGCATGAGGACATTTAATGTTGATTGTGTTGGTATCATTAAGAATCTTATCACTTGGTATAAATTTGAGTAATTTCTTGAATTGTTGATAGTTGTCGCAATGAATAGAGTCAACTAGCATCTTTTCAGAAAGAATCTGAGCAATAAATTGTTTTAGTCTTTTTTCAAAAAGACTAATTAAAAAGCTTAGTTTTGTAGAGATGTAATCATCAATATCAATGAGTTTTTTAAAATCGTTAAAATTTGTTTTTTCCCGATATATGTGAATTCTTGTATTAGGATCTTTATTAATACAAATGAAATCTTTGTAAGGATTTATGATTGAAATATATGATCGTTCATAGAATAATTTTAGATTGATAGAATCGCTATCAATATTTTTTTCTTTAATAATGTATTCAATTTGGTCTTCAATATTTTTATATTCTTTAGACATTAAATTCGTCCCCCCCGAAACAAATCATAAGAATTTATCTAATTATAGTACTCTTTGTATACTAGATATGGCCAATACCAGTTATTAAAAGATAATTGAACCAAACCTTGAATTAAGATAAGTGAACCTACACCATAGCCTAAAACCATAAAGAGTGTAGAGAGTATAATAATACTAAAGCCAGAAATAAGAGATGACTTCACAAATGGGATCTTGTTAGACAAAGTAATTAAAGATGCAAAGGTTGAATGATTTTGTTCTAGGAAGAGGATTAAACCTAGAACCAATAACCAAGTCAGCGGGAGTAACCGTGTCGATACATGGATAAGATTGAGAAGATAAGGCACCACAAAGATGACCCCAATAAAGCCAATCAAAGTTAAACCCCATTGTACTAGAATAGATCGTGTAAAGAGTTGTTTAAAACGTTGATCATTTTTACTGGTACGTGTTGAAGCCAGTTCAGGTAGATAACTGTTAAATAAAAGATTAGCTACATTTCCCACAACCGTAAACAGTTGTATGCTGACACCCAGCTGTCCTGTGATTTCTAAGCCTAAGAAATAAGAACTCAGCAAAGTTGAGGCCCGGTTGGTAAACCAAGATCCTAGATTCACCAAGCCCATGCGTTTCGCATTGGGCCAAACAATCTTAAAGACTTTCTTTTCAGTATAGTTTTCGGAAGGTTCAGACTTAAGATAAGCATCCCCCAGATGTTGATGTAGTTCATATTTTGCCCATAACCAATTGATGATGACAGAAAGCAGATATGAACTGGTCAGTAAGATTAAGCCCCCATGTAGCGCTAAGCCAATGGCCGCAAAGATGAGGTATGAAGATTTAGAAATGATGATGACTTTGTTGGCTGCTTTAATGGCACCACTGCCTTTTAAGATGGGAATCCAAAAACTGGTCATCAAATTCAAATAAGATCCAAAAGCATAAATGGCCCAAGCAATCAGTGCATTCGTATCAGTAATCTTTAAAATACCCACAATATAAAAGAAACCTGCACCCAATAGAAACAGTGCAGCTATTCGTGACAAATAGCGATAAATGTTTTTAGATGCCAATACAATGGCTTTGACTAAAGGGTAATTAGGATGATCTAAATCTGAAGGGGGAACACCAATTTCTAAAATTTCGGAAGCACCTGATACAGCATAAGTAATGTGTCTCATGAGAGTAGATGAAAAACCAAAATCTATGAGTAAGACTAAAGCTGAAATGCTGATGAAAACATACCAAAGACCGACTTCGGTAGCACTCAACATTTTTAAAATTAAAGGAAGCACGATGATGCTGACTAAGATATTGAGTAAGTTAGCGCCATAGTTCCAAATGATATCGTTTCGACTGGTTTTAATCATGGTTATCCAATAAGCAAACTAATCATAACACGAAGCACCCAATACAGTCTTTGTCCATTCAGATAGAGTTTATATCTAAGCGTATTCTTAGGATATGGATAAATAAAATTAAAGTCTTCAGGTTTTAAAGTCTTGGTTTTATCAAAGGTCAAAAAGACATCAATGATGTGTTTATAGTGTTCTTTCTTAGTTAAGTGATAAATGATCTTTCCTAGGAAATACTTTTCTTTGAAGTATTCTCTTAAAGCTAAATTATCCGTAATAAACTTTTCAATGACTTCTTTTTTAGTTGAGGCATTATCACTCCAGCGATAATAGCCCAACTGTTCTGTGGTTTTATAGACAGGATACTTCTCATTAAAAGCCACCATAAAAAACCAGTCTCCAGATGGATAGGATTCTGTACAATAGCCACCTAAACTCATAAATTTTTCTCTATTCCATACACTGCCACAACTGGGCGCTCCATATTGATCAGCACACCATAAGATATTATCAAAGATTCTTAGTTGATAAAGTTTTCCTCTACTTAAACTATCTTTGATGGGTTTAAGAAAATTGTAAAGTCCTGTCTCTCTAAAACGAGAACGATAACTCACATTACCGATTTGTTGTGTAGAAACCATGATGGCGCCAGCCTTTGGTTTTCTTTGAATGAGTGTATAGATTTCTTTGAGATAGTTTTCCTTAAGTAAATCATCATCATGAAGAAAGGCAATGTATTGGCCTTTAGATAAACGAACCCCTAAATTAAGGACTTCAAAAAGACCAAGATTCTGTATGTTTTTATAGTAAGAGACATTATCAAAAGCATAGTCTCTAACAAGCTTCTCAATACTTATATTATTAGGATCATCACAAATGACAATGACTTCATAACTGGACTCTACTTTGTTTTGTTTCTCTATAGAATTTAAAGATTCTTTCAACAGTTCAATGCGATCATAGGTAGGGACAATGATCGATAAAAAGGGTTGACTATTCTTGTTAAGAGAATAAATTTTTTGAGTAAGGTTCACATCGTTTATAAGCGGGTAGGATTTTGTAAATTTTGGTTTAGTAGGGTTCACGATAATATTATAACGTGATTTCAATGGGGATTTTATCATTTATGTTGAAATACAACGCATACCGTGTAGTGTGATTCAAATCGATGAAGTATAATACATATAGAATTCAGGGGGAAACCGATGGAACAAGATGAGATTAGTTTAAAAGAGTTAATCATTATATTAATAGATGGGTGGAAATGGATTGTCAGTTTTACGCTAAGTGCAAGCCTTTTGGCACTGATTTTTACTTATGTAACTCGACCTGTTGTTTATGAAAGTGCGGCAGTTGTAAATATTACTTTTCCCGTCGCGATTGAAACACAGTTTGGAAGCTATACATTCTCTGTGGATACCCCTACACGATTTTCATCGCTGTATAAGAGTGAACCAGTACTTCAAGATATCTCTGAACACTTTGAAGATGCTTCGTATCAGTTGACCACAAGCTTTGATGAAAAAACCCACTTATTACAGACAAGCGTGACTGCTTCAAGGCCTGAGTTGTCAAAAGATATTCACGAATATTGGTTAGTAAGCGCGCAAGAAGCGATCAATACGTATAGTTCAGATTTGATGGTTGCGTATTTTGCGGATTATTTAAATCAAGGCGTCAATACATTACAGGGTAAACAAGCTGAGCTGACTGCACAGTTGGAAAATGTGAATAATTACATCAATGAATTGGATACTAAACTGACTGTTTCATCCATTGATAATCCTGAAAACTTTGCCTACAGCTATGCGTTAGAAAAGAAGGCACAGTTGGAATTGGAAATGGTGACCAACCAAGCCAGTATGAATGTATATACCGCTAAGATGGATATATTAAAGGATTTGGATGCGGATTATGACTTTGTTGACTTAAAAGTGTTTGTAATTTCTCCGGAAAATGTAAGCTTACCTTTAGAAGCCAGTGATCGAGGCATTGTGCTGAACACAAGCATCGGTTTTGTGTTGGGGGGAATGTTAGGGGTATTTGTAGTCTTTATGATGCATTATTGGAAGACTGAAGTTTAATTCACATTTGATTGAATATTCCTGATGTAAAATAGAAGATAGATGACAGAAAATTGGTACATCATTCAAATCTTTCGTGGCTATGAAGAAAGATTAAATCAACATCTTAACGCTTACGCAGAGTTTAAAGTTTTTTACCCCAAAAAGAAATTTATGAAGAAAACCAAAGAGGGACTAGAGCTTCACTTGGTTCCACTTTTTGCGGGTTATCTCTTTGTTAAGACAAGTTCTTCACGTGCGCATTTCTATGATTTTTATCAAAAAGTCATTGCGCCCCTTGAAGGTGTCGTAAAGATCCTAAAACATAAAGAGTCGGATGCTTTGTGGCCAGAAGAAATTGCTTGGATAAAAGCTTTAATCAATGAGGAAGATGTGGTTGAAGCATCTTATGGTCTTAAAGAAGCGGATAAAGTGATTATTGTTTCAGGCCCACTGATGGGAAGAGAATCACAAATCAATAAGATAGATCGACATAAACGCATTGCTTATCTCAATTTCACCTTATTTGGTGAAACACAAACTCTAGAATTACCTTTAGAAGTATTATCAAAAAAAATGTCCGATTAAATCGATGCCTGGCACGTTTAATCAAAGCATGGATGATCGAATGACTCCACTGCGCATATGCGTCTGTGGGCGAAGCTGTCGAAGTTTTGGGGGAAGAAAGAAATGTTTGTTATGAATGCATATGTAAGAAAAGGCATATTAATCACACTAGATACGATTTTAGTATCCAGTGCGTTTTTGGCTGCCTACTTACTTCGATTTGATGGACATCTTGGCACATATTGGCTACAGTTTCTTGATTCTGTTTTCTATTTAATCACTCTTTATATCGGTTCTAATATGCTTTTTGGTTTATATCGTAAGATGTGGAGATATGCTTCTATTCCAGAGTTGTTGGGAATCTTTTGGTCATCCGTTGTGGCAGGTTTCTTATCCTATATTTTATTTTGGGGATTAGGTCTTAATATTCCACGTTCTGTTTTGCTTTTAACGGTAATTCTATCGATCTTTTTTATTGCTGGCACTCGTTTTACGTATCGTATTGTACGCGTAAATCAAACCTTAAGTAAAAATAAACTCGAGAACAACAAGAAGCGTACTTTAATTGTGGGGGCAGGAGATGCGGGATCTAGTTTAATCAAAGAGTTGATTCAGAATGGACAAAGCATATACAAGCCAACAGCGATTGTGGATGATGCGGATTGGAAACAACACACCTCGATCCATAATGTGCCAATTAAAGGTAAACTGAGTGATCTTGAATTGATTTGCGAAAAAGAAGACCTGGAACAAATCATCATTGCGATGCCTTCCGTTTCTAAGTCAAGACTTAAAGAAATTACTCAATTGGCTCAAAACACCAAATTGCCCATTAAGACGCTTCCAAACATTAATGATTTACTTAACGGCAAAATACAATTGAATCAATTAAGAGACATCGATATTACAGATTTGCTAGGAAGAGATGAAGTTCAATTGGATGTGAGTGGTATACAACAATTTGTTGAAGATCAAGTGGTCTTGGTGACTGGAGGGGGAGGATCCATTGGATCTGAAATCTGTCGTCAAGTCATTCCCTTTAAACCCAAACAACTGCTTATTTTGGATAATTATGAAAACAATGCCTATGACTTACAACAAGAGCTAAAATACGCATACCCAGAATTAAACCTGAAAGTTGTTATTGCGAATATTCGTGATCAGGTAAGAATGGATGAAGTATTCAGTACCTATCTTCCCAATATTGTCTTTCATGCGGCAGCCCATAAACATGTTCCCTTTATGGAGGATGATCCACAAGAGTCCATTAAAAATAATATTTTTGGAACACTAAATGTTGCAGAATGTGCACATAAATATAAGTCACATAAATTCATCTTAATATCCACTGATAAAGCGGTGAATCCCACCAATATTATGGGAGCTACTAAACGTGTTGCAGAACTTATCATTCAAAGTTTAGATAAAGAAAGTCAAACTGATTTTGTTGCGGTTCGTTTTGGGAATGTATTAGGCAGTAATGGATCGGTCATTCCACTCTTTAAAAAACAAATTGAACATGGGGGTCCCATTACCTTAACCCATCCTGATATTACCCGATACTTTATGAGTATCCCTGAAGCCAGTCGATTGGTGATTCAAGCAGGAGCGATGGCACAAGGAGGAGAAATCTACGTTTTAGATATGGGTGAACCTGTAAAGATAATGGATTTAGCGAAACAACTTATTCAACTTTCTGGCTTAGAGCCTCATAAAGATATCAAGATAGATATTATTGGTTTAAGACCTGGTGAAAAACTCTATGAAGAACTTTTATTAGAAGAAGAAGGCTTAGAGTCAACCAAACAAGACGGTATATTTATTGCCAAACCAAGTGAATATTCCTTTAAAGATATAACGAATATTTTAGCTAAATTGGATAAGACTAACACACAAAATATTGAAGTTATGAGTCAATTAGTCCCATCGATGAAAATGCATCATGAATAAAAAAGCGTTTACAATAATTTAATTATTAATGTTCGTAGCCATAATGTCGATTTTAATAGATTTAACGATCCCAAATATCAGACATTTTTTAGATAATACCAAGTATTTTAAGTGTAAGTTTATCAGTAGAGTCATTGAGTTTGAATATGAGGTTTATCTAGCTAAACATACGATTAATCA
>CAZHIG010000045.1:2342-7769 GCA_964532705.1 uncultured Erysipelotrichaceae bacterium | reverse complement strand
GGTTGCATGGCCCCAAAGAGCACCAACCAAGCAAGAATGGATTTAGCCACTAAGCTCAGTACGATGTAGGTACGTTCACCATAGAGGTAATCTTTCCATTTTCCAATCTTCTTATATTGAAGAACCATGTTGACTGGGAAGGTATTAAACGCAACGAAGTAAGTTCCAACAATCGCCCATACAAACCAAGGCACTTGGTCAAAGTTACCATTGCCAAACATGTAAAGCAAGATGGCTACCCAAGGTGCAATCCCTGCCACTGATCCCCAAATAAATGGACCCCAGTTGATCTTATCTTTACCAGAATTCATTTGTTCCATGTCTAAACCAAAAAGGTTCATCGAAGCATTCACAATGAAGATCAAAGCTAATGAAGCAATGTCGTAGATTCCAAACAAGGTCGCAATCAATACAATCATGATTGAAGAACTAAACGCATATTCAAACCAACGGTATGAGTTGATGTTGCGCTTGAGTTCATCGGTATAACGATCCTTAGAAATATAAATTAAGAAGTGTGCTACCGCTGATATTAATAAGAACGAAGCAACTAAAATTCCGAAAGGCAATTCAAACAAATCCTTTTGAGCCACTTGTAAGCTTTGTGTTTCCACATTGTATTCTAGGAAAAATTGAACAATGGTAGGCTTAAATTCTGAAATCTTTTGAATCACCGTATTGGCCAAGACCAACATTGCAATCCCTTGAACAAAATGAAAGAAACCCATAATCAAATTAAAACGACGTAATTTTTGATAAGTATCCATATCTTCCTCCTAACAATATTAATAACACTCTTTCACATCACAAACAAGTTGAATGCTTAAAATATTAAAGTAACTTAACAATTATGCTAACTTTTTACACGTTCTTAACACCAAGCGTGAATTTTTTCATAATAATAGAATCATGAACAGCTTTATTGACCCCAATGTCCCTTACATCAAACTCTTCGGATTTGAACACATTCTCTATGTATCCATCATCATCAGTTTAGGCTTCGTAGTCTATTTAAATCGCAATCGACTAAAGCACCATCAAAAAAGAATTAGGATTCTCTTATTCACGCTCAGTCTATTTCAACAGCTTCTTTTATATTTATGGTATTCCTTCATGACAAATTTTGATCTTTCACAAGCTCTACCTTTACATTTATGTCGCATTTCTACTTTGTTAGGTCTTATATATCTGGTGACCTTAAATTCGAAACTCATGGACTTTGTGTTCTACTTTGGCTTATTTGCGCTTGGCTCTTTCGCCTTACCCATCAACATTCATCCACTCAGCCATGCTTTAGGCATTTCCTATATTATCAATCATGCGATTACCTTGTTATTTCCGTTCATTGCTTGGCATGCGTTCGATTGGCGACCTCACGCTAGCCATTTAAAAGATGTGATGATTGCTTTTCTGATGTATTTCATGATTTCAGTCAGTGCCAATACCCTTTTTTCAGGCAATTATTTCTATTTGACTCAACGTCCATTTCTTAAAGAATTACCCACATTACAGTACTATGGATTAACCATTATTTTCTCTTTGAGCCTATTTGTCTTAGCGTATTTATTCATTGATCGCATCATTTTAGAAAAAGAAAAAGACTCAACGCAATAAAAGGTCCAAAGGGTATCCAATCTTCCTTTCTAAGCCTTAGAATTAACCCAAAGCCACTCGCTAAGATACTTGAAAGAAACATGGCATTTACCCAATTTTCTTGAACCATAAAAACACCACTCACTAAGAGTTTTACATCCGCACACCCCAATCTGTTTTGTCGACACATCCAAACTAAAAGTCCAATGGATAACAAAACCAAAAGCCAGACGCTTAGATTCATGTCAATCACTTGAATCGTAGACATCAACAGTAAGATTTGGTCTGTCTCATAGATCTCATAAGTCAAAATGTCATGTAGACTCATTTTAATCAGAATCATCAAAACAACCCATTGATCTTGAATCACCTGTGGGTACAAGACATTTGAAATGATCACAGAAAGATAAAGCAAAAAGAAAACTGGATGCGTAAAAGATGCATCCACTTCTTCTTTTAGAATGTTTGATTCCTGTTTTATCAATAAAAAGAACCTTTGTCTCATACTTACAAATGGTTCTTTTACTCACTTATTCCTAATTATTGTTCGTCAAAGCCCTTACCATCAAAAATCTTATCTCGCATTTTCTCAATGCGTGCACTCCGCGTCGTTGCTTGTTTTGCACTGGCAAAATAAAATAGATAGCCTCGTTGTCGTCCGGGGGTTAAGGCATAGAAGGCTTCTTTATAAGAGGGGTCTTGTATAAACTTGTCTTCAAGTTCTTCTACGCTTTGGTATTCGTCAGTTTTTTTGTATTCAAACTTCACACCCGCATTTTCCAAATCAATGGATTGTTGAATGAAGTCTTTAATAAAGGCTTCATTGGCTTTCACCTCTTCTACAGAGGTAAATCTAAATTGACGTTCCGCTTGAGTATTAGCACTGATCATCACCAATTTTTGAGAATCATCTTTTAAAAGCGCCCCTTTAAAATACATCAGTGCACAGTAGTCTTTAAAGCCATGCATTAAGACGACGTTTTTATTTTGAAGTGTGTAACAAGGCCAACGCCATTTAATCACTTCATCAAGTGCAAAACTTTGAATAATTTCTCTCAGTGCTGCAAATTCTTTAGACCATTGTTTGTGATGTTCGATCACATAGCTGACTTGTTTATTTTCCATACATAACCTTACTGCGATTGTACAAAGTGAACAATCTTTATACAATACATATGCTTTTCACTTATAATGTGCTTAAGGAGACCCAATATGAAAATACTCACAGATACTGGATCACTCATCACCAAAGAAAAAGCAGAAGCTTTAGACATTAGCTTAATTCCCCTTCAAGTAGAACTTAAGGGTAAGAATTATCGTGACTACTTCGACATTTCAACAACAGACTTTATTAGCGCTATTGCGGATGCGATTCCAAATTCATCTCAACCAGCAATTGGTGATGTGATGGAAGCTTTTGAAAAAGCCAAAAATGGCATCTATATCGCCATGACTTCTGGTTTGAGTTCTACTTATAATTCGGCTGCAGCCTTGGTTCACGAATTCCCAAATATGACCATCTTTAATTCCAAAACCTTAGCAGGTACACAAGGCTATTTGGTTGAAAAAGCTGCAGAATTTTCAAAATCACTCAACACTGAACACATGATCACTAAACTTAATCATCTGATTAGTGAGTGTAAGTCTTACTTAATCCCTGTAGATTTTAATTACCTAAAACGCAATGGACGACTATCTCCTCTGGCTGCACTGATGAGTGGTTTGCTTAAAATAAAACCCATTGTCTACCATGTGCCAGGAATGGAGAAATTAGAAAAATTTGGCGTGGGACGTACTTGGGCTCAAGCCATCGACAACATAATTGAAGACATGCGTAAAAACAACATCTCTGATAAACATAAAGTCTTTGTCTCTCATGCGGATAATTCAGAGATTGCAGATCAATTTATTGAGAAACTTAGAAACAGTTTTTCTAACCTAGATGTGACAAAACTCTTGTTATCTCCTGTGATGACCACCCAAGGGGGTCCAGGCTGTGTGGCTGTTCAATACATTCTAAAAGACTAAAGCTCGCTAAGTGCGAGCTTTTTCTTACAAATCTTTTCCGTTATTCTCAATCACTTCTTTATACCAGAAGTAACTATCTTTTTTCGTACGATTTAAACTGCCTTTCATACTTTCATCTTGATCGACATAGACAAAGCCATAACGCTTTTGATAGCCATTGAGCCAAGACAGTAAATCAGTGAAGGACCATGTGCAATAAGCCAATACATCTGAACCTTCATCGATCGCAACTTTAAGTTCTTTTAAATGGGCTTCTAAATACGCAATGCGATAAGGATCATGAATGGAACCATCTTCTTCAACCTTATCAAAAGCCCCTAAACCATTTTCTGAAATGATGATGGGTAAGTTATAACGTGATGTTATGGTACGACAAGCCACCCTTAAACCTGTGGGATCAATCGTCCAATCCCAATCAGTCGTCTTTAAGAATGGGTTCTTCAGATCTTTAAATAATCCAGGAATGCCTTGTGATTTTTGGGTACCTTTTTGTCCGCTGGTATTCATTTCAGTCGACAAACCAACCCCATCGATCGGATTATGTTCAGTGACTGCACTTTGATAATAATTAACTCCCATAAAGTTTATGAGAGATGCTGCTTCCTTAAGAACTTTATCATCACTCGCTTCTAATTTAGGTTCTAATCCTTGAGAGACTAAATAATTCCATGTCGCTTTAGGATAACGTCCATATGCATAGATGTCCATCCAATAGAAGTTTCTAAAATCTTCATAATCCATATGGGCGATAAAGTTTTTAGGATCACTGTCTTTCGCATACGATGGTCCATAGGCAAAACTGGCCCCAATTTGTCCATTTGGATAGAGTTTCTTATATTCTAGAACGGTGTAAGCATGTGCCATATTCGCATGATGATTAACTTGAAAGAAAGTTTTCATGTCATGTGCTTTTCCTGGAGGATGCATGGCAGTAACCCAACCTAAAGTGGTAAAGACATTTTGCTCATTCATGGTAATCCAGTACTTAACACGATCACCGTAACGTTTAAATAGCGTGACAGCATAGTTCACATAATCACTGACCACTTCTCTACTTTCCCAACCATGATAAGCTTCTTCTAACGCTAAAGGTAAATCCCAATGGTAAATGGTAACCATGGGTTCAATCTTGTATTTAATGCATTCATCAATCAAATGATCATAAAAAGCTAAACCTGCTTCATTGACTTGCCCTTTACCCTTAGGGTAAATACGACTCCAAGCAATTGAGAAACGATAGGTTTTAAGCCCCATCTCAGCCATCAATCGTACATCTTCAAGATAACGATGATAATGATCTACAGCCACATCCCCATTGGTGCCTTTATAAGTCTTACCTTCAATCCTAACAAAGGCATCCCAATTGCTTAGGCCTTTGCCATCTTCGTTGTATGCGCCTTCAATTTGATAGGCTGCGGAGGCTGATCCCCAAAGAAAATTCTGTGGAAATCCTTTTGATTCTTTAAAGTACATTTGAATTTCTCCTTTGATTCTATTATAAAAGAAAAAAGATGGCACACTTTGCCATCTTAAGCTTTAGTAAAGGGGAAGATCTTCGGAACACGTTTGATATAGTCATTCCAATCTGCATATTTCTCCATGTTTTTCTCAAGTAGAGGAGTAGAAATCTTAATAAGAACCAAAGACATAACCAGTGGAGATAAGATTAAAACTGCATAGAAGATCCAAGAAACAGATCCATCAACCAATAGACTAAGTCCTGCCATATATAGTCCATTCCAAATGAGTATTTCTCCAAAGTAATTAGGATGACGTGTAATCGACCACAGTCCACTTTGAAGCAGT
>CAZHIG010000045.1:0-2332 GCA_964532705.1 uncultured Erysipelotrichaceae bacterium | reverse complement strand
CCCTTTTTAATATGAACACGAAGTTGTTCATCGCCGACCACTTCAAAGAATAATCCTAAGAGTGCTAAGCCAAAACCAAAAATCAGGATGCCCCATTGAAGTGGATTAAATGTCCCAGTATTAAACTTAATGAGGGTATAGGCTGCAGAGCCAACCACAAAATTGATTAAACCTTGAATCATGAAGACCCTAAAAAAGGCTGTGATGACCACATTCTTTCCCCAGTCTTTTCGCCATTGGGCATATCTAAAGTCTTCAGGTTTCCCCACATTGCGTCTAAACAGTCTAGCCGAAAGACGTAGACCCCATAAAGTAATAAAGCCTACAATTAAATAGGAAACGAAGCTGGGTGTCTCTGTGATGAGTAAAGTTGCCCAAGCTCCAATCACAAATCCCATCCCCCAACCAATGTCTACGATGGAGTTATTTTTTATTAGGGTCGCAATCACAAAGATCGTAGTGAAGTAAGCAAAAGTTAGTCCCATTGGAATCAGTAGTCCTTCACTGCCAAAAGCACTAAAGCCAAGGGTTGATAAAGCCAATGCAGCCATAAATAAAATCGAATAGATTACAATTCTTTTAATGTCCATAGTGATTCTCCTTATTGAATTATTTTAGCGATTCTTAAATGAATAGATAAGTAAAACGCTTAAAAAAAGAAACCATTTGGGTTTCTTAGATGATGTCTCCATTAAAAATCGAATTCTTAACCACAACATAATCCACTGTTTTAAGTGCCATGAGTTTATTGCCACCAGCATATGAGATGGCTGATTGTAAATCTTGACGCATTTCAGTCAGGGTATGCATGATGTCGCCTTTATACGCCATCAACATTTTCTTCCCTTCAACATGAGTCTTCTCCCCTTTTTGATATTCAGAGGCTGAACCAAAGTACTCTTTGTAGACTTGATCATCTACTTCAATCATTTTACCAGGCGATTGTTCATGGCCTGCAAACATGGAGCCAATCATCACCATTCCAGCACCAAAGCGAATCGATTTAGCAATGTCTCCATGGTTACGAATGCCGCCATCTGCAATTAAAGGTTTAGTAGCAACTTTAGCACAACTTCTAAGAGCGGCGAGTTGCCAACCGCCAGTACCAAATCCTGTTTTAAGTTTGGTGATACAGACTTTACCACTGCCGATGCCTACCTTTACAGAATCAGCTCCCGCATTTTCTAACTCACGTACCCCTTCAGGCGTTCCTACATTCCCTGCAATAAGGAAGGTATTGGGCAATTCTGATTTTACAAACTTAATCATTTCAATGACTGAAACCGCATGACCATGGGCAATATCAATGGTCATATACTCTGGACATAAATTTTGTGCTTTGAGTTCACGAATGAATTGATATTCACTCTCTTTAACACCAATGCTTATGGAAGCAAATAAACCTTCTTTTTGAAGTTCTTTAACAAAATCAATGCGTGTTTCAGGATCAAAGCGATGCATCACATAAAAGTAACCATTAGCGGCTAAAAACTTAGCCAATTTCTTATCCACAACGGTCTCCATATTGGCTGGAACCACAGGTAGTTTGAAAGTACGCGGTCCAAACTGAATACTGGTATCGCACTCAGAACGAGAATTCACAATACATTTTGCAGGAATCAGCTCAATGTCTTCATAATCAAATACGGTTTCAATGTGTGCCATAAGATCTCCTTTAGGGATGATTAAAATACCCCATCAAAAATACCTTTTATTGAGGGTAAAGTCAAGGACTGTCCTATGAACTTCTTGTGATATTAGTTGCCTTTAAACAATGGACTGAATAATGCCCACAAACGATCAACGAAAGATACTTCATCTTCTACAACTTCGATATCTTCGATATCATCTGTTATTTGTAATGGCGCTGTTTGGATCACAAATTGTAAGTGCTGAATGTCTGTATTTTTAGAAGAGACAAAGGATAAAACAGGTTCATTTTTAGCACTCATCTTATCCATCATTTCAGTGATACCATCGATCACCTCTTGGTCTAGATTCTTTGTTTCAGCATTAAGTGTGCTTACACCCTTAGAATACTCAGCTAATCCATCTCTCAACTTTAAGATTGCATCATTAAATTGGTTACTGGCGGAAAACAAAGTTGCACTTGCACTGGCAAGTGTGCCTACACTTGTATTCAAGCTTGATACATTAGTCGCAATGGTACTAAGGCCTGTACTGGTTTGAGAAACACCCGCTGTGTATTGGGTTAACCCTGCTTGTAAACCTGCAACCAATTCACTCAAACCAGCATTCCTTAAAGTATCCGTTATTCCTTTGATTTGAGCTAAAGTCGTATTTAATGTATTTCCTGATGCATCCAGTGTAC
>CAZHIG010000044.1:0-8002 GCA_964532705.1 uncultured Erysipelotrichaceae bacterium | reverse complement strand
TAGCAGGTTTAAATTTTAGGACGCTTCAATTATTGGGTGTTCATCACCCACAATATAGGGCAAAGTACTGCTTAATTGTTTACCTGTTTCAGTTACTTGACGAACCGTAATATTCATCCCGTCCGATCGTTTAAGATCTGTAACGATAAGGGTTTGATCATCTACATAGATTGTTTCTTTTTGCTTATCGTCAATAAAGACTTCACTCCAGGGTGTAAAATAAGTTCCTTTGATAAAAGTTGCCTCTCCTTGAGCATCAATACTTGTGATGCTAATGGGTTTAATGCCCATCACCATATCTGTTTTCAAATATGGATTAATTCCTCCATAGGCATCTTTATTACCATACAACATGTCATATTGTAGAAGTTCTAAACCAGTTTCATAAGTTTGACTCTCTTGCATTTCTTGGTGATATTGGTTGATTAAACCGTTTGTATAACCCAAACGCTCCATCACCATCGCTCCTAGTTGGTATGCATGTAAATCTTTTTGAACGCTTTCTAATCCAATGTTGTCCCAAATGACATATTCAGTTTGAAAGGGGGAACCAACATAGAGATCTTCTTCAATGATGTCAAGGGTAGGTAAATGGTCGCCATAGAAAACCACAACAAGGGGTTCTCGAACTGTTTTTAAGCTTTTGATGAGTTCACCCACAAAGGCATCTTCTTCATGGATTTGATTGACGTAATAAAGATATTTATAGTAGTTGACTTCTTCTAAAGAAGAAGGATTAGAAGGGATGGGTTCACTGGCTTCAGCATCAACTTGAGTGTCGATAGAATCATTTGTATTCATGTTTGGAATCGAGGATGTCACGTAGAGCTCTATTTTTGGGTTTTCGATGACTGAGTATTCAGGATATTTGCCATGAGATTGAACGGTTACCGCAAAAATAAAATCTTTCTCAGCTGTAGATTTAAGGGTGTTCACAATCTCAGGTACCAACACACTGTCATCTGCCCAACCCATTTCATTGTATTCAATGTTGTTCATGTATTCGATGGAAGTAAAACCATCAAAGCCTAACTTTGGATACACAGAATGACGAGAATAGAAAGTGCCCATATTGTTATGGATGGCTTGACTCTGATAGCCTAACTCAGCTAAGTCATAAACATAACTTTCAACTGTAGACTCAGAAAGAATGGTTTTATAGGGGTATTCACCAGCCCCAAAATAGTCAAGATTCATCCCAGTGAGTATTTCGAATTCAGTATTGACCGTTCCCGCCCCAATCGAAGGCACCGTTAAATACCCTGAAGAATACTCTTCACGAAGGGCTGTTAAGTTAGGAAGGGGATCTTCACTAAAGGACAAGGCTTTCATTCGTTTGACATCAAAGAAAGACTCTAACTGGACAAAAATGATGTTTGGGCTGATGTTTTGGTATTTATTGGTAGAACTTAAACTCTCTTGTTCTTCTTCATTCATAGAATTAAGCACTAAGTTCACTTCAGCTGTGGAATAATGTTCAGGTTTATTAATGCCTTTATCAACAATACTGGTGGCGAAACTATACGCTAAACCATAATCAAGATAGGCATCTGCGATGTTTCCAAAATTAGTTGAGACTGCACCTAAGGCATGCGCAGTGCTAAAACTACCAAACATCATGACCAAGGATAATAGGGTCGCAACCATAGCTTGAAGTGGGTTCCACTTCGTACGAGGTAGTTTCATGCCAATCCTAATGATTAAAATAAAGACAAGAAGGACGGCTAAGAAAAACAAAGATAATTGAAAGAGGTTTAAATATCGACTAATGACGGTAAATACCGAGGTCAGCATCTTGAAATCCATAGCGGTTAACGGGGTGGTTCTAGATCCTAATAAGATGAAGTTGATGACCCCAATCCACACCCAAAGTGTATCCACAATTAGATAACCTAGATGCCGCTTAGGTAAAAACAAAGACAATGAAAGAAGACTCGACAATAAGGCTAAGTTCGTTAAAAACATGAGGGGATTGTTAAGTGGGCTTGCTAAGCCTATAAGGATGGATCTTTGGTTTAAAATTTCTAATAACAGTTGAATCACTAAGGCATTGAGTAGAATTTCTTTAAAAATTTGTTGTCTATTTGAACTTGTTTCTAAGTTGCGGATATTAATTTTTGTAGTTAGTATATGTTTAATTTTCAACATGAATGGATAGATTAAAGCTTTCTTGTCTTGAAAAAGCGACTTATGAATAATAGGACATCTTCACCTCTAAGTCAACTGAATGTACTTTGATAAGATCGCGTAATCTATTCAAATCATAAAAAGCTCAGCTGAGATACTGAGCTTTTAGGATTACGGCGTTTGAGTTTTAATTGCCCATTTATAGGAGCTTGTATAGCCACTCAAATAATGAACAATACCAGATACATCTGGATTTTGTAGATAAATGCTGCCAGCTTGAAAGATGGGAATGATGGCCGCATCTTCAAGTAAAATGGCTTCAGCCTTTTGAAGATCTAAGAAAGCTTGTTCAGCACTTTTACCCTTGGGGGAAACCAATTGATCATAGGTGTTATTAGAGTAACCAATTAAGTTATAAGCATTGTTGCTTAACCATTTGTCTAAATAGGTTGTTGGCCAATCATAATCTGGAAACCATCTAGAAAAGGTTGTTTCATAGTCTCCAGCTTGATAGCGTGTGAGTTTTTCGGCAAGCGGTAGAGGACTGATGGTGATTTCAATGCCATAGTCACTGAATAAGACATCCAATTCTTGTTTGACATACTCGATGATGAGTTTCTCATTGGTGGATTCATAGTTGATGATGTCTAAACTTAAATTGTTCTCACCTTTTCGATACCCCAATTCTTGCATGCCTTCTTCAAAGAGAAGCGCTGCCTTTGCTTTATCTAAAAGCATATATCCATCTTTACGCAGGGACTCATAAGCATTGCCTTCATACGATAAATAGCCATCCGGAACAAAACCATAGGCAGCTTTAGATCCATTATTTAAGATGACATCCGTAATGTAAGACTTATCGATTTGATACGCAATGGCTTGTCTAATCTTTTTATTGTCTAGAAGTAGATTACCCGCTGATGTGTCTAAAACAGGGGCACCATTTTCAATCTTCGCATTGGCAATGTTAAACATTAAATAATAGATGGCTGTCCCTGGAAGTACCTGTGCATCTGGATCATCCTGTCTTTGTGTGACAAAGTCACCCGTCAAAGGAACTCGATCAATTTCGCCTGCATCGTAGAGTTCAATGCCTGTCGCAGGTTCATAAGATTCTATGATACGCCATGAAATGGCAGGGGTTTGAACACTCTCTTCATCCCAATAGTTTTTGTTTTTAGTCCAGACAAACTGAGAACCCTGTGTCCATTCAGAGAGATAATAGGGGCCACTATACCAAGTGTCTGATGCAGTTGTTCCATAAGCATCACTGATCATTTCAATAGGGATTGGATACGTACTTGGGAAAGTCATGATGCTTAAGAAATAGGGGACGGTTTCAGATAAGGTCACCACAAAAGTTTGATCATCGATGGCTTCATAATGAATCACTTTAGCCACATCTGTAAGCATGAAGGCATATTGATAAGCATGATGTTTTATTCGATCCCAGCCAAACACAAAATCATGGGCTGTGATGCTTCGTTGGATTTCACCTAAATGATTCACCCATTTTGCCTCTGGATTAAGTTTAAAAGTCCAAGTATTTGTGTTTTCATCATAGCTGTAGCTTTGCGCAACACCTGGGACAATTTCACCGACTTCCATGCCTTTCATCACCAAACCTTCCATAGTGTTGCTGAGGGTATTCATTGAAATGGGATCTGTTGCTTGATTGGGATCTAATGTAGGAATGTCTTCTGCTTCAAAAAGGTGTATGATTTCACCTTGTGTGCTGCTATGGGTTTGAATCGTACAAGCCGATAAATTTATGAACAATGTTAAAACTAAAAATAATGGCAAGAAGGTTTTCATATCGTACTTTCTGATGTTTAGTATCCAGTAGAAACAATAATATAGGATAGTTCCATCGTCAATTATTACAATCCAATTAACGAATTAATAAAAAATATTTTCATGCATAGATAATCTATGTATAATATACATAGGAGGTCTAGGTATGAACAAAAATTATATTGGAGCAAGTTCGGATTTACTCATACTTTCACTTATTAATCGAAAAGACATGTATGGATATGAAATGATTAAAAATCTTGAGATTTTATCGGAAAATATCTTTCAATTTAAAGAAGGTACCTTATATCCAATTTTGCATCGATTAGAAAGTCAAAACTTTCTAAAGTCATATTTGAGAAAAAATGAGAACAATCAAGAAAGAAAATATTATCGCATCACACAAAGTGGAATAAACCAGCTCAGCATTGAGAAAGAAAATTGGGCACTGTTTCAATCATCCATCTCAAAAGTGATCGATACATTTGCCTTATGATTGACCCAAAAGAGAAATATATTCAAAAGGTTATTCATGAGATTCGTTTTAGTTATGATCATAAAACGATAAAGAAAGAATTGATGAATCATATGAATGATCTTGAAGCGGGATTGACCGATGGTTTATTAACAGATGATCAAGTAAAAAACGAAATGGGGGATCCCATTGAACTTGGTAAAGCACTCAATCAAATTCACAAACCCATCCTTGGATACCTTTGGCTAATTTCAAAGTACTTACTTTTAGTTGTATTTATCTATTTTATAGGGATTCTTTATCAAAACCATCAAAATGCTAGACTTTATACTCAGGAGTACTCGGATGCTGCACTTGATTTGAGTTACTTGTTTGATCATTATGGTGAAGCCTATACAGCTGGTGATTTGATCGACTTTGACATCCATGAAATCTATCAATTGGGACAAAATAAGATTATTCTTGAAAGAGTTGTACTTCATCCCAAAGGTAAATTAGCACTCATATATCAAGAGATTAGACCCTATTATTTATTCAATGCAGCATCGCCTCTTCATCACCTTAATCTATATTCAAAGATAAGTTTAGAGAATCAAGACGTTATTGAAGCTGACGGTTTTGGCAATTTATATTTTGGTTACCCAGTCCTATTCTTTGATTTTCCTAATAATTCAATCGAGTCTTTTGAGTTTAAATATCAAGAATCCATCCATGAAGTAATATACCATTTTGAGGTAAAACCATGAAACGAAGCACTAAATTTCTTATAAACATCACTTTAATTATGGTCATGGCGGGCATCATCTTACATTGGAATCAGTATCGTTGGACAGAACGTTCAGCAGCCAAGATATATGCTGAAAGCATATATCTCGATGACCCTGTTATTGAGCTATTAAAACGAACTTATGATTATGAAATATACAGTATCAAACAAGATCAAATTTTGGCGTGTTCTGTTGTAAAAAGAGAATTTAGGTTTTTATGGAAGCCGATCGGCTTTGGGGATAATTGGGTAAATTTAGCAGATCCAAGCATCAATGAGATTCAATTTCTTGATCAGTGTAAAAGTGCATATGATGATTTTTACAATTTAGATTTTATGGATGATCAATTGTTAATTAATCATCTAGAAAAAGTTGTTTTGAACGATGATGGAAGCTTCATTTATCGAATTAAAGATGATTTTCAAAATCAGTTCTATAATCAACTTGGAAGGATGGAAGATCATCTTGAACTCAATTTCAAAGAATTTATAGACAGATATCAGAATAGTAATTTTTATTCGTATAACTCATTTGAGGGTCTAGGGACAGTAACACAATCTTTTGAGAATAAACTTTCAGTGTATTATGATGTTTCACGGTATGATCAAACAGGTGAGAAATTCCAAGTGTCGTTTTATATTGAATATGTTTTAAATCATCCTGAAAATTACACGGTTAAAGAAGTCTTAAATTTACAAATAGATGATCGACTAAGAACCTATCTCGAAGATGTCTTTTCGTCTTATGAAACTTTAGAGTCTTTAGATTCAGTTAATGAGATTTTCATAAGAAATAAAATTGATCAATGGATTAAAAATGAAGCATTGGATATTCAAATCAAATCAATGCATAAAAATGAGGCGACAAAAGTAGCTGAAAATTCATTGTATGCAGATGATTTGGATTTTTATACTCAAATAAATTCATTAGAAAACAAAAGGATAGATTTAGATTATTCATTAACATCTTTATATCAAATGAAGATCAATGAAGTCTTCAAACCTTATGAAGAAACAGAACTTTTATTTCATACAAGTGATGGGAACTATGTCCATCTCAATAAATTCGACAAATTTCCACTCGGTGAAGTTATTAAAATCAATGGAACTCAAATTCAGATTTATCTAAAACTGAGCGATGAGGATACTTTCAATCAACTATTGAGTAGAGTTTACTTACAAAAACTCTTACAACTCATTGTTGAAGATAGTGTAGGTGAAGTGAAGACTGAGGATGATCTGTCAAAAAGCAGTATCGCTATTATTAAAGCTTTGTCAGAAAATTTTGGAATATCTCAAAGTAGCATTTCTATCAGTATGATTGCAACAAATGTAGACTTAAACTAATATCATTGCATGATATATCGTTATGCGATATATTAAATGTATGGAAATATCTCAATCCTTATATTATTTTTTACTGGTTTTAAATGAACCTCTACATGGGTATCAAATCATGCAGGAAATTCATAAGGCTTCAAAGGGTTCGTTAAGTATGGGACCAGGAACTTGTTATGGATTAATCTCAAGGTGTTTAGATGAGAAATTAATTGTGCTAGTCAGTGAAGAGAAGCGAAAGAAGATTTATCAGATTTCTAGTAAAGGTAAACAGGCTTTAGAAGCAGAACTTAAACGTTTAGAGATTCAAGTTGAAATGACAAAGCTTTATTTTGGGGGAATGCATGTATAAATTTCAAAAGTATGATGTTTATCTACAAGAAGATCTTTTCATACAGTGGATTGAAGCACTTGCCTTAGAGGGCTTATTTCTCGACGATTTATATGAGAATTCAATTTTACTAAAATTTAAAAAAGATAAACCAAGAAAAGTTAAATACGCTTTATATTTTGATGTCACGATGAGTGTGATTGAAGATTTTGTGGATCAAGCAAAAGAAAATGGATGGACACTTGTCGGCAGTGAAAGTAATAAGAAAACAGTTTTTCTTTTTATCTCAGAAGATGAAAATTCTATTGCGTTAGAAATGGATAAAGAAGAGTCCCATCAAAGGATTAGTTATGGGTTAAAGAAAGAAAGATTCACGCTTTTTTTATGGGCTATATTGGTCGTTATGACATTTAGGAATTTTGAGAAGTACACCAATTCAATGGCCATTATCCAGGCAACGGTATACGTCTTTCTTTTGATTTCACTCTTGGTTTCGCATTTAAGACGAAGTGCATATTTAGATCCTTCAGGCTTCTTCAAAGGGCTTGCGATTCATTCGATCAAGATATACATGATTTTGTGGTCAATCGTGGGACTTTTAATCGGTTTTGAAACCTATATGTATCTAAATGCTAAACAAGTCGAAAAGGCTGTACATTCAGACTTTGTTGAAGCAGTTCAGATGACTGATCAAAACCTATCTTTAGAACGATCAACACAAAGCCTCTTCAGCTTAAATCCTACGGCTACATATCTAGTTCAATATCAAAATAAGAACGAACTTTCTACAATGATCTATCAAACCCGGCATTTTACTTTTGTTGAAGTAGATCAAGCTTTTCTATTAGAGTATTTATCCCAATCCCATCCTGCAATTCTTCAAACCTTTCAGACATTTGAATTAATCGCTTCAAATGAAGAGGAGATTCTTTATCGAAACCCTTATTCTGAAACTGAAAATCTAAGCATTAAGAAAGTAGGGAGTCTTATCTATACCCTACACAGCATTAATCTCACTTTAGAGGAACATCTGAAGATTCTAAGAGAAATGGGGAAAAGCAATGATTAATAAAATGAGTGTGACGGTCGTACTCGTTATGATTTTAGTTGTCTATCTATCGAATGCGGATCAGTTACCCATCAGCATTCATAGCATCTCAATGAACGGAGA
>CAZHIG010000043.1:0-8333 GCA_964532705.1 uncultured Erysipelotrichaceae bacterium | reverse complement strand
TTTGGCCTAAGATGAGTTTAAGTTTCATGTCTTTATTATAAAAGAAAATAGGACAGTTGTCCTATTCACTCATCGCTAAATTTTTACGCAGTCGACCTGAAATTTGTTCAATCCCTAAAACAATTACGATTAAGCCAATTAAGAGGGCGCCTAGGTCATTCCAACGATAGCCCCCTAAGGCAAACATAATGGGTCCACCAATCCCACCGGCCCCAATTAACCCTAAGATGGTCGCATTCTTCACATTGATTTCAAAACGATAAAGGGTCGAGGAAACAAAGTTACCCATGAGCTGAGGAATGACTCCATAACGGATTTTTTGTAAAGTATTGGCGCCTGTCGCATCAAGCGCTTCTATGATGCCTTGGTCTAAATCTTCAATGAATTCAACATAGAGTTTAGCCATCATCCCAATCGATGAAACCCCTAAGGTTAAGACCCCTGTAAAGGGACCAGGACCAGTGACACGAATAAACATCAAACCATACACAAAAGCTGGAAAGGTACGAATGAGGGCGATTAGTACTGTGGTAATGACCGTCACCCCTTTAGGCACAATATTTCTAGAAGACAAAAACGCTAAAGGAATCGCTAGGATTGAACCCACAATGGTTCCAAGTAGGGCAATGGCTACCGTCTCAAGCATCAAATAAGGCACCGCATCTTGACTGGAGAAATCGATGAGTAATGACCAGGTAGGTTTAAGGATGCCTAAAAGAATATTAACAGCGATCTTAGACCCTTGTTCAAAGATACCCTTATATTCGATGTAAGGTAAACTCATGTACACAAGAACAATTAAAAACATCATCAACAAGATGTTGTTAATCCACGTTTTAGGTTGAGCTTTAAGGGCTTTTGCAATTTCTGGTTTCATTAGTTTAAATGCTTTCTAATCGCACGGCTCATCGATTCTATTCCATAGACAGTTAAAAATAAGAATAGCAAAATAAGGCCTAATCGATCATATTCACGTAATGCCAATTTTTCATTCATCAACATCCCAATCCCGCCTGCTCCAACGTAACCCAAGATGGCAGCAGAACGTACATTAATTTCAAAGTTATAAAGGATCAATGAATAATACTGACCTAAGACTTGTGGGATGATGGCCACTCTGAAAGCTTTTACTTTTGAAGCCCCTGATGATTCAATGGCTTCAAAAGGCCCCATATCAACAGTCTCAATGAGCTCATACAACATCTTGGTCATAATGGTCCAAGTAAACAAAGCGATGGCTAAGGTTCCTGCAAAGGCACCTGGTCCAAAAATGAATCGAAAGACCAAGGCATAGACCAAAACAGGTAAAGTTCTAAAAATACTAAAACTAGAACGGGTTAAACCTAAAACCCACTTCGATTTTATGATGTTGGATGCGGATAAAAAAGCAAACGGCAAAGAAAGAATAGCCCCTAAAAGGGTTCCAATGATGGACATAAAGACAGTCGCAATCAAAGGTTTCAAAACCACATCATAATACGACCAATCGGGTGGAATCATCCGAACGATCATCACAAAGAATTGATGACCTCGACGAATCAAAGCAGAGATATCCACTTCAGTGATAAGTGCACTCAAAAGCAACACCACTAAAAGAATGGGTAAAATGATGACCATTTCAGAACGTTTGGGATGAACGACTTTACCACTGCTTAAAGTAAGCGCAGATGGTTTAAACCATTCTTGGATGACTTGTCTCATGCGCTACCTTTGAGTTCGTCTTTAAGCAACTCACGACCATATATGTGGGTGAGGTCATCATGCGTCAAACTTTCGGAGGGGCCATCAAAAACAATCTCACCCGCTTTAATACCAATGATACGTTTAGCGTATTGTTGAGCAATGTCCACATGATGCATATTCGCAACCACAGTGATGCCCATTTCATCATTGATGCGTCTAAAATCCTGCATGACGGTTTGTGATGTAAGGGGATCTAAAGATGCGACCGGTTCATCCGCTAGTATAATTTTAGGGTCTTGGGCTAAACAACGGGCTAATGCAACGCGTTGTTGTTGACCCCCAGAGAGTTGATCTGCTCTAACATAGGCTTTCTCTAGAATTCCCACCTGATCCAAGGCTTCAAGGGCTTTGATTTTGTCATGTTTTGTATATAAGCCTAAAAGTGAAGACCAAAGCGGCATGTCTGCAACACGGGCGGCTAAGACATTTTTAATCACCGTGGTTCTTTTCACCAAATTGAAGGATTGAAAAACCATCCCAATTTGACGTCTAAAGTGTCTTAAATCTTTACCTTTAAGAGATGCAACATCCTTATCATTGACAATCAGTTGACCCTCAGTAATCCCAATCATTTGATTGATGGATCTAAGTAGAGTACTCTTGCCTGCTCCTGATAAGCCAATAATGGCAATAAATTCACCATCTTGAATGGTGAGATTAACGCCTTTTAAGGCATGGACATTGTTGTTATACGTTTTCTTTACATTGATGAATTGGATCATATGACTTTCCTTTGAAAAGAAAGCGGGAGCATCGCCCCCGCTTCGCTTAAGTTTTAACTAAACTTATTCTTTGGTTGCTTCGATGGCTGCACGTTGAACATCATAGTCAGAATCGGTTCCAACTTGATATCCCTTGTGAGAGTAAATAGCAATCGCAGCTGCCCCAGCTTCCGTTGCAGCAATTTCAACAAAGGCTTCTTGAAGTGCTGTCACAAATTCAGGGGTCATGTCTTCATTGTTTGCAGAATAGGAAATGGTATCATTGAAAATCTTAGCGGTAACACCAATGACTTCAACTTCTGCCCAGATGCTTTCAGAACGTGCAAAGTCTGTGGTCCATTTCGCTTCATAGTCACGACGAATATCAGCATAACCTACACCAACATCACAAGTGCCCGCAGCTAAGCCAGCCAAGATGTCCGCATATCCACCTGTGGTTGCACTGGATAAATCGGTGAGTTTTTTACCGTCAAAGTTATCCATCAACCATACAGTTGGGAATAAATAGCCAGCCGAAGATGAAACAGAGTTAGAGAAGCACCAGTTGGCACCATCCACATCTGCCCAAGTTAGAGCTTCACCCGCATTGACTTTAGCAGCCAAAGCTTTGCCCGTTTCGGTAGGTCCAGCAAGAATTAATGAACGATAGAATGAAACTTGTTCTTCAACAGGAAGCGTCGCTTGTCCATCATTCCAGTCTTTTGCAGTTTCTGAATCTTTATTTAAACCATCACGAGTCGAAACCAATAACAACTCAGCACCATCTTCATGGTATAAAACATAAGTTGCTCCAGGAATAAAGGCCAATTGAGCGGTTCCTGAAGATAAAGCTTCACCAGCGGCTTCATAAGTACCAGTTACTTCAATGGTAACATTGGCCACTTCATAGCCTTTGGTAGCTAAGGAGTCAATCAAAAGTTGTTTGAGCGGTTCAGTGGCTGTTACAACAGATGCAGGATCCTTACTATTAACAAACATCACTTTCAAATCTTCGATGGCATTGACTTCTGGCTCAGCAGCACAAGCAGTTAATGCTCCAAACACAACGGCAATCACAAATGCTAACTTGATGATTCTATTCATATGTGTCCTCCTGTAACTTTCATTACGATTAAAGTTTAACACTCTCGCTTTGAAAAAAAATGTCGAAATGTATAGATTTCATAATATTTTACCTATCGCCCCTTATAATGTTGTTATGACACAAAATTCACAATTTAAACTCATCGCTTTAAGCGATGTTCATGGCACCATCTTAGCGCACAGCTATCACGATAATCTTGAAAAAGGCTTTGGACTTTCTCGTTTCTCTACTTATCTATCCAGCTTAGATGAAGAGATTTTGATCGTTGATAATGGTGACTCTTTACAAGGTTCACCTCTTTTAAGTTATGACCATCTTCAAAAAAATAGACCTGTTATCATGGCAACTGCTTTAAATGCTTTAAAGGTAAGCTATTACAACTTAGGCAATCATGACTTTAATTATGGCCAAGAAAGACTCTTACACTTTATTGAAGATATGGACGCAAAGCTTTTAACCACCAATGTGCTCTACCATAATCTTCCTTTAGGCAGAAGCCGTATTCATACAACTACATCAGGCTTAAGACTTGGACTGATCGGAGTTTGTACGGACTATATTCCCCATTGGGAACGACCTGAAAACATTAAAGATTTTACGTTTTTAGACCCCATAGAAACTGTACTTAAAGAAATGGATGCCTTAAAAAATCAAGTTGATCAGATCATCGTTCTATATCACGGAGGTTTAGAGAAAGATCCACAAACAGGTTTAGATACCGAGCGTCAAACCAAAGAAAATGTCGGTTATGCCCTCAGTTTAATTGAAGGGATTGATGTCTTAATCACAGGACACCAACATCGCTCTTTAGTTGAAACCATTGGGACTTGTTTAGTAACACAAACAACACTCAACGCCCAAGAATGTGTCTGCATCACACTGAATCCAAAGCATGCTGAACGCATTGACCTCTCGAAGTTTGACGTCGATCGTCAGTTTGAAGCTCATTTTTCAAGCATCGAAAAGAAAACGCAGACTTGGTTAGACCAAACCATCGGATTTCTACCGTATGATTTGCGTATTCTAGATCCATTTAAAGCGCGTCTTCACAAACATGCCTTGGTCAGTT
This sequence comes from uncultured Erysipelotrichaceae bacterium, assembly GCA_964532705.1. Taxonomy (GTDB): domain Bacteria; phylum Bacillota_I; class Bacilli_A; order Erysipelotrichales; family Erysipelotrichaceae; genus UBA2212. Next base: position 3,715 of record CAZHIG010000043.1, on the reverse strand, counting down.
TCATCAATCAAGTTCAAAAAGACATCAGTGGGGCACAGCTCAGCGCAACTGCTTTGTTTAATGAACCCATTGGTTTTAAATCTTTAGTTAGTATGCGTGATTTGGTTTCAACCTACATCTATCCCAATACCCTTGTGGTTAAGAAAATTGATGGGAAAAGCTTAAGATCCTATCTTGAAAAGAATGCGGAATACTTCAGTGTTGAAGATGACCAAATCATCGTAAATCCCAGTTATGCCTATCCAAAAGCACAGCACTTTAACTACGATATGATCGATGGGATCAGTTATACCTTAAAGATCTCAAACCCTATCGGAAGTCGATGCATCGAATGTTTATACGAAGGCAAAGACGTTCAAGATGATGATCATTTTAGTCTTGTGATCAATAATTATCGTGCAGCCGGTGGGGGTGATTTCACCATGATTTCATCTCTTGAAACCCTTCATGAGATCCAAATCGATATGGTGGATATTTTAGCTCAGTACTTCATGGATCATCCCAAAGTAGAACTTAAGCATATGCAAAACATTAAGGTGATTCTTTAATGAGATATGCGTCTTTAACCCAAGAACAGTTTACTCATTTTCTTGATATTTCCATTCCAGCTTTTGCACAATCAAAAGTAGAGAGTTTAGAGTGGTCAACGGATACTGCCTTAGAGCAGTCTCAAGCTGCCTTTAATCAACTCCTACCTTTAGGTTTAAACACTCCAGATCAACTGCTTTGGGGACTTTATGAGGAAGAACAGTATGTGGGTTGGGTATGGATCAATCTAAACTTTACAGCCCGAGTGAAGAGTGCCTTTGTGTATGAATTTAGAATTTTCGATGAACACCAAAATCAAGGCTATGGTAAAAAAGCTTTAGCACTCATTTCTACTGCTTTAAAAGAAAAAGAGATAAAGCATCTCTATCTTCATGTCTTTGGCTCTAATCAAAAAGCTTTACATCTCTATCAAAAAAATGGATTTGAGCTCGTCGACTTAACACTAAGTAAAATTTTATAAGTGAGTGGATAGAAGTTCTCGATGACGCAACGGATCATAGATGAAGTCTTTAAGTTCATCTACGGTCTCTAACCTGATATCGATTGACTTTACATACACATCCATTTTTTCTAAAAGTCTACGATAACTCGCATCCACATGATGGATGCGTTTCTTTTTTAATTTTAAGTCAAAGTAGAGAACCCATAGACTGGGTAGAATGGATGTGATGGAAGATTCAATCCAAAAATCACACACTTGAACAGGATTGTATTTTGACAGTAAAGTTTCCATCCATTGAAGGCCATCTTCTTGAGATTGATAGATATCAACGAAAATCGTATCAAAATCTTTAAGTTTCTCTTCATTGAACCAATCTAGGGCATCGGCTTCAAGGATATTGATGGGAATCAACGCATGAAATTGAGGCAAAATATGAGCCTTAAATAATTGAATCACCAAAGGATTCTTTTCAATCACAGTGATAGATTTTACATCTGGATTCTTAAGGGCCATGTAGATGTAGTAACCAATCCCTAAACCAAAGGCAATGACTCTACCTTTTGCCTTTTGAGCTAAAGGATCAATCGTTTGCGCTTCTGAGGGCACATCCAACATCCATACTTCATCTTTAAGCTTTAAACTTAGGGTTTCTAAATCTTCATCCAAAGCTTTCAAATTCATCCATTCTCGACACTCTTTATGAGGGTCAAATTGAATCGCATCTAAATTAAATAAGTGATGAGCTGGCAAAATAATCTTCTCAAAGGAGACATCCTTTTCTTGTCTAAGTTCTTCCAACTTTATGTTTTGGTGAAACAATGTCGACTGAAAATGAGCACTTGATAAATATAGAGAGGGCCACGTGGATTTAGAACCTAAATACTCAGGGTGTTTAACTTGGTGAAGATAGGCTTGAATGGCCTTCTCTTCCATTTCTTTGATGTCTAAATCAAAAAGAGCTTCATACACATTTTCACTGAGATTATAGATACATCTTCTTAACCATGTCTTTTGATCAGCTGTCCAAGGAATGTTCATGAGATTATTTTACCATGACCCCTGTTGTGCATTTGATATTGGTAAAATTATCCACATTTCGTCATATACCATACATATTCACCTATTAAACCTATATTATTTGGACATTCTAGTCCATTTATTGGGATTTTGTTAAAATAGAGCCGTACTTAACATGAACACAATCTACATCAACAAAAAAGAAAAGATGCCATTATATCTTCAAATTCAAGAAAGCATACGTGCTTCAATTTTAAAAGGCGAACTTCGAAACGGTGATCCTTTGCCTTACGAAGAAGACATCAGCAGCTACTATCATGTCTCACGACAAGTGGTACGTCAGGCTTATGGTGAACTTGAGAAGGAAGGTTATTTAATCCGAATCCGTCGTAAAGGAACCTTTGTTTTACTTAAACCTAAACTCGAAGGAACCCGCGCTGAACTCACAAATCTTAAAAGCCTTATTGAACGAAAAGGCTATGTGTATGATCGACAACTCCTCTTGGTAGAATCCATCTTTCTCAAAAGTGATCGATTTCCCTTCTGTTTTAAAGATCACTACAATTTTGCCTATCGTTTAGTGTATACCCATTATGCGGATAAGTATCCGATGGTCCTTAGTGAAGTTTTCATCCCAGGAATATACGCATTAAGTTCAACGCAACTCAAAGAAGAAAGTTTTACACTTGATAAATTATTCGATTTAAAACAAATCAAAGTGAGTGATGTGATCTTTGGACTTCACCCAAAGAAAGCATCCAATATTGAAGCCTTAAGCCTTAACCTTAAACAACACAGTATTCTTTCTGAGTTTAGTCTAAACTACATGACTGAAGATGAAAAAACAGTAGCCTATGTACGCCTACTTGCGGATGGAGAGTCCTTCTTCATCGCTTCTAAAGGAATTCTATGAAAAGCTTTATCACCTTAGATCGACGAAAAAAAATGAGTCTAGAAGAACAAGTTCTCCATGGCATTCGAAACTATGTTGTCTCCAACAAGCTTTTACCTGAGTCCAATCTTCCCACACTTGAAGCGTTGAGTTTAATGCTTAAGGTGGAGTCTAAACTCATTGAGAAGAGTCTAGATACCTTGGTTGTAGAAGGACATCTTGAAAAAAGAGATGAAGACTATGTCAAAGTTCAAAAAGTCATCAACATCTTTGATTCAAATCACAATTACTATTCTTTAACGCAACTTGCTAAAGCTTTAAATCTAAATTCAAAGATAGAAACTTTAAGTAAAGAGTGGATCGATAAACCCAAAGAGGTTCAACTTGATTACAGTTTTAAAGAAGGTAAATTCTTAAGAATACACCGCATGAACACTTTTAATGATCAACATAAAGCCCTCGTTATCTTCAATGTCCATGAATCCCTACTCTCTAACGCATCTGAGAATGATTTCAAAGAAAGATCCTATTATGAAGTCCTAAAAGATCAGTTCAAAGAAAATTATCAAAGTCATCGATACGAAAGTATTGTTGAGGCAAAAGGTGAAGTGCTTCAGTATTTAGATCTACCCGAACAATCCGCCATCTTAAAGTCTTATCAAGTGGTCCTCGATGAAAACAGTGAAATGATTGTCTACTTGGAACTTTACACCGCTTATGAGATCTTCTTTACTTTTCAAAAGTTTACATATCCTAAAGCATAAAAAAAAGATATCGTGTTGATATCTTTTTTGTGCCCAGATGATTTTAAACTT
>CAZHIG010000042.1:0-8335 GCA_964532705.1 uncultured Erysipelotrichaceae bacterium | reverse complement strand
CACAACTCTTCTCTCTTACAGTATTTAATGCCCCTTAATAACACACAAATGTGACAAATTTTATAAAATATTTTTCTTATCACTTCACAAATGTGTCATAGAAACGCTCTACAATCTCTTTTAGTCGTTCATCCAAGTGCTTATCCACAAAGGCGCTGTTTGCAGCGCTCATCCCATAGTAAGCTTCCGCAATAGAGCCTGCGATGGCAGCGATGGTGTCTGAATCGCCACCCAAGCTAATGGCTAAAGCAATCGTTGATTTAAAATCAGTGGCTTTAAGAAAAGCATATAAGGCCACAGGGACACTGCCTTGGCAGGTCTCATCAAAGCTCACGTTGGCTTTATGAAATTCTTCATCTAGATCTAAGACATAATGGAAACGAGCTTCCAGCTTCTTTTGAATGTCCAGTTTAGACAGTTTTAGTCTTGCATAGTAGACAGCCAAAGCAATGGCTTCTGCGCCTTTTATGCCCTCAGGATGATTGTGGGTCACCTCTGCAGACTTTTGAGCCAAGTGAAGGACTTCACTTTCACTTTGAGCGACATACGCCACAGGAGAGACGCGCATGGCAGAGCCATTCCCATAGGAATGGTAGGGTTGATAAGAATCGCTTAGTGCCCATTGAAGAAAGCGTCCACCCCAAGCTTTATTCGCGTCTGGGTAGAGTCTAAAGAATTTCTTATACGCACCCACAAAATCTAAGTCAGGGTTCATTAAAGCTTCCATGGTCGCGATGCTTAAGACAGAGTCATCCGTAATATGCATTCTAGGATGATCCCACTCTATGTTTGTGCTTAAACAATTGTCAAACTCATATATACTTCCCACCACATCTCCAAAGATGGCACCTTTCATGGTTTTTCTCCTTGTGTCTTGTCCGACACTTCTATTATGCCATTTTGTGCCAAGATACTAGACAATTGACAATTAACCTTTGTACAAAATTTTGGATGTCTGTTTGTAAAGTGTGTTAAATCTTGTTTTACTAAGCTTAAGGAGAACTTTTATGGAAATCATCATTACGCTGATTGTTATCTTTTTCTTATTTGCAATGTTTAGTCCTAAGCATTCCTCTTCATCCATTGATATTGATTCAACCGTCCCTCAAGATCCAGGGGATGACTTTGATGATTATTGAAACTCAGTTTTTTACACTACAAATTTCTTAAATAGAATGCATTGTCGTGTAACTCTTTTGACAATTTCACATGATTGTCCTACATTTGTAAACCTATAATAGGATTAAGATGTTAAAGAACCCATTTGTATCACAACCTTATTGGGTGTAGGATAAAAACACATGCTGAATAAAATGCGTTATTCTCTTTATCGATTTATGAATGGCAGATATGGAAACGATGGCCTTGGCTATGCCCTTCTCATTTTAAGTTTTGCCTTAAATCTTATTGGATCCTTTACAGGATCGCTTAGAAACATCTTTGCCTTATTGGCCTATATCCCTTTAGGGTTTGAAACTTTTCGATTCTTGTCAAGAAACATCTATCATCGTCAAAGAGAAAATCTTGCGTTCATGCGTTTATATAAACCCTTAAAGAAAGAAAGTAAACGTTGGTATCTAAATCTAAGCCAACGTGAATTTAAACATTTCAGCTGTCCATCGTGTTCTCAATTGGTAAGAGTCCCTGCCCATCGTGGTCGCATTGAAATCAGTTGTCCTTCCTGTCGTAAGACCTTTATAAAAAAGACTTAAGGAGTCGCTATGCTTTACTTTGGCCGTTATCTGCTTTATTTCCTCGCATTAAACTTTGTCTTAAATCTGGTGTATCGAATCTCACCTGTTTTAGGCATTATGTTGTTTATAGGCTTTATTTACTTTAGCCTTAAAAACTCATTTCGATTCACACGCTTTCGCACCAATCCCGTTCCCCCTCCCGCCCAAAGAACTACGACCTTTAAAAAAGATCCGAATGTGATCGATGCGGAATACAAAGAACATAAGACAAACTAAAACCTGAGTTTCCTCAGGTTTTTAAATACTTCTCGATAAAATCTTCCTCATAAACAATATTCCAGGCATTGTGTAAACTGATGCTTCTTTTCTCAAATTCATCTTTAGGATAGCTCATAAGATTAAGCTTTTGATGACCTAAGCTTCTGAGTTTTTCATATAGATCATAAGAATTTGAATACGGATTGATGGGGTCATCAATCCCATGGGCGAAGCTAAGTTTTATGTTTAATAGCTTACTTAAATCTTGATCTTCATCCTTAACTCTACGCTTCGCCATCATCAATGATGAGGCAAATCGATTTGGGTATCTAAGATGATAAAGGGTAGCGATGCCAGATCCCATTGATAAAGACAAGGCATAGACATTCTCTAAATCGATTAAATATTCAGTGCTTAGCTTTTCAATGAATGCTTCATGCGCATCAATATAGTCCATTAGATCTTTTCTTTGTGACGCATCAAAGTCATTGTCATAGCGGTAGGGAAATTGACCCACCAAGACATGCGCATCCAATGGATGCTTAACACATATCTCAAAAGAGGCATTGGCTTCAATCGGTTTTAAACCATCAGTGCCAACTTCGCCTGCCCCATGAAAAAAAATGATGAGGGGCTTCTTTTCTTGTGAGGAAGATGCTTTAAAGGTAAAAGGATAGTTCTTGTAGATAAAGAATTGATTAGCCATGAAGATGATTGTAGAGTGCTCCGATGAGATTGGAATCATTCCCAAAGGCACAACGCACAATCTCCATTTTTTGTTGCGGGATGCCTTGGTATTTCTTAAAGAAATCATCAACTTTTGACTGTATGGATTCAATAAGCGCATCTTGTGCACTGATGCCTCCTCCAATCGCAACTCTTTGAGTATCTAAGACCGCTTGAATCGAAAAGAGACCATTCGCAAAATTGCGGCTGAAAATGTCTAAGATCTCTTTCGCATCTAAGTCACTCTCATTAAGGGCTTTAAAAAAGTCTCTTCCACTGACGGATTTAGCTGGGAGTCCTTTACGGCTTTCATAGGGACGGGTTAAGCCAGAGGTCGCATTGATGTTGGCCCAGAAATTCATCTCTTGACCATCCACGATTGTCGTAGGTAAAAGGGACAGTTCGCCGGCCGCAAAGTTGTGCCCTCTTAAAAGTTTCCCATTGGCGATGATGCCACCTCCAATGCCCGTGCCTAAAGTTAATACAACGCCGTGTTCAATGCCTTTTAGAGACCCTTTCCAAAGTTCAGCCATGGCAGCACATTTACCATCATTATCTAAGCTAATCTTGATGGGGCATCGCTTAGATAGGATTGTTGTCATCTCCACATTGTAATTGTATTGAATGGCGCCTCCGGTATACATATACCCTGTCTTCGCATCGACACGGCCTGGGACACTCATCGCTATCCCTTCGATCTTGTCTTTGTAGTGATCGTAGATTTTGCCGATTCCTTCCACAAAATCATCTAAGTTTGTCTTTGGGGTTTCAAATTCCCCTTTTTCGATGATTTGGGCTTCTTCATCCATCAATGCATATTTGATGGCCGTTCCCCCTACATCTATGCCTAAATAGTGTTTCATAAGCTACCTCGATTAATTCAATTGTAAACCAAAAAAGACCCGAAGGTCTTTTAGAGTTTTTGATGAGGGTATTCTGCGCCAAAGGTATCCGCAACAGCTTCAAGAATGACTTGAGGGGTTAACGGTTTATCCATTGGATCCCGTTTGACATTGACCACTTGATCAATCGCATCCATCCCAGATAATACTTTACCAAAGGCTGCATATTGACCATCTAGGTGAGGCGCATCTGCCACCATGATGAAGAATTGTGAACCTGCAGAATCAGGATGACCTGAGCGAGCCATTGAAAGCACACCGCGAGAATGTCTTAGTGTATTTTGAACCCCATTGCCTGAGAATTCCCCTTTAATGCGATAACCAGGACCCCCGGTTCCATTGCCAATGGGACAGCCGCCTTGAACCATAAAGCCAGGAATAACTCGATGAAATGTTAGGCCATTGTAGAAGCCTTCTTGCACAAGATGAAGAAAGTTTGCGACTGAAACTGGAGCGATCTCTGGGTAGAGTTCGATGTTGACGGTTTGGTTGTTTGCTAAGTGTAAAGTAACGATTGGATTACGCATGTGTAAGCTCCTTAAAAGTCTTAATTAGACAGATATGTCTAGTAGACTGCTTTACTATCTTACCCAAAGAGGTCTCAAAAATCAATGCTTATGTTACACTATCGATATGAAACTTAAAGCCCTACAAAACACACTCGAAAAAGCCACACTCATCACTGACGCAAAGATGATCCACTACTTAATCGGTCAACACTTTCATGTGGGTGAACGCTTTTTAGGTCTTCTCATTGATTCAAACCAAAGCGTTCTATTTCTAAATGATTTGTTCCCTTATCCCCATCCAACACTCAAGATTGTGCGTTTTAAAGATTCTGAAGATCCCATCAAACTTCTCGCATCCTACATCCATGATGATGTGCTCTTTGTAGACAAGAGCCTTCAAGCTGGTTTTCTATTAAAACTTCTTAAATATAAACCCTTATTGGAGCTTAAGATCGATGTCTTAGCAGATCATCTTCGTTCCATCAAAGACAAAGATGAACAAGCTAAAATGATGGAAGCTTCACGCATCAATGATGCGGTTATGAAAGAAGTCCCTTCACTGCTTAAAGAAGGTGTCACTGAACTCGATGTGGCCAATGCGATTGAGCATCTCTTCTATCAACAAGGCGCAGATGCTTTAAGTTTTGAACCCATTGTCGCCTTTGGAGATCATTGTGCAGACCCTCATGCCATCCCCAGTGAACGAAAACTTAAACAAGGTGAGTCCATCATCATTGATATGGGCTGTGTTAAAGAGGGCTATTGTAGCGATATGACCCGCACCTATTTCCTAGGAAATCACAGTCATCAATACCTATACGACTTAGTCCTAAAAGCCAATCTTGAAGCCATCAAAACCATCAGACCTGGCATCCTCTTCAAAGAGATCGATCATGCGGCTCGCTCAGTGATTGAAAAAGCAGGATATGGACAGTACTTCATCCATCGTACAGGGCACGGCATTGGTCAAGACGTCCATGAACCCTATGATGTGTCTAGCACCAGTGAAACCCGCATTCAAGCAGGCATGTGTTTCTCGATTGAACCTGGCATTTATATCGAAGGACAAGTAGGAATCCGCATTGAAGATTTGGTTTGTGTTACTGAAGATGGATGCATTGTCTTAAATCAAGCAGATAAATAAAAAGGCCACTTGGCCTTTTGTTGTATAAGGGGTTGGTACTGTTTGGGTGGGGGAAGTTCAGTACCAACACAGGTAAACCTGCTTTATTATTATATACTCACATTGTTTATAAATGTAAGCGTAATGAATATAAATTTATAGAAAATCACTCAAATTCATAGTCCATGCGCTCTGTTTTAACAAAACCAGACTTGAGATAAACAGGCTCACCCATTGGACTAGCTCCCAACCACATGGCTTGTGCGCCCTTTTGTTGAGCTAGAACTTTTAGCTCCTCTAAGATTTTAGACGCATAGCCTTTTTTACGAAACTTTGGCAAGGTATACATATTGGTCACATATGCTTTTAAACCATTCCTTAAATCAAAAGAGGGTGGAAGTTGATAGAGGATGATGGCTCCTGTTGCCACAATCAAACCGTCTTCTTCAATCACAATTTGAATGAAATTCTCTTTTTCTAAGTGTTGATTGAAGAACTCTAATAAGGTCTCATTAAACCTCTTAGGGACTATGGCTTCCTCCTGAAATTGATCTTCCTCTTCTAAGAGTTGAAGATAGCGATATTCTGATAAGATCTTGGCATCTTTTAAATTAGCTGATCTTATGTTCATTGGATTTGTTGTTTTAAGAAGCTATAGATGAATGGATCTAAATCACCATCCATCACTTTTTGGACATTGCCTTCTTCGTGACTTGAACGATGATCTTTAACCAAGGTATAAGGCATAAAGGTGTAGGATCGAATTTGAGATCCCCACTCAATGGCTTTTTGATCGCCTCTTAAGTTTGCCAATTGTGCTTCTTGTTTTTCAATTTCTATTTGATAGAGTTTACTTTTCAACATGTTCATCGCATTTTCACGGTTATTGAGTTGTGAACGCTCGGTTTGACAGTTCACCACAATCCCTGTGGGTTTATGAGTTAAACGTACAGCCGAGGACACTTTATTAACATTCTGTCCACCTGCCCCTGAGGCATGTCTAACTTCAAGTTCAATTTCACTGGGATCAATGTTGATTTCAATGTCATTGTTAAACTCAGGTAAAACATCGAGTGAACAAAATGATGTATGTCGTCTTCCCGAAGAGTCAAAGGGTGAGATTCGTACTAGACGATGCACGCCTCTTTCTGCTTTGAGTAAGCCATAGGCCATGTCTCCTTCAACTTTGAAAGAAACAGACTTGATGCCAGCTTCATCACCTGGCTGATAATCTAGGAGCGTCACTTTAAAGCCTTTTCGATCGGCATAACGGGTATACATACGATACAAAAGGTCAGCCCAGTCTTGAGATTCCGTTCCACCGGCCCCTGGATGAAGTTCTAAAATCGCATTGGAATGATCATAAGGATGACTTAAAAGCACTTTAATTTCAAAGGCTTCAAATTTCTCTTGGGATTCCAAGACTTCGAGTTCGACCAGTTCTGCCATTTCAGGATCAAAGTCATCCTTTAAAATCGCAATGGTTTCATCCATATTCGCATAGCGTTTATCTAAATCATGATAACTCTCTACAATATCCACTAAACCATTTTTCTCATTGATGAGCTTTTGGGCTTGATTACGATCATCCCAAAAATGTTCACCCATCATTAAATGATCAATGTCTTCTATTCTTTGTTTTTTACCAGGCAAGTCAAAGAGAATCTCCGAGCTGCTTTAGCTTTTCTTTGATTTGAGTGACACTTTGTTTAATTTCATAGAGTTCCATTAAGCTTTTCTCCTGAGTTCAACTTTCATCCGTAAGGCAAAGGCCACGGTTTCTTCCGAGATACGATTCAACATTTCTTCAAAGAGTTGATAACCTTCTTCTATGTAGGCTTGTAGAGGTTTGTTTTGTGCGTAAGAGCGCAAATGAATACCTTCTCTCAGTTTACTCATGGTATCAATGTGTTCTTGCCATGAACGATCAACAATGCTTAAGACAATATCTCTTTCAAGTTTGTAGCTGATTTCTTTAAAGGGTTCAATCTTGGCTTCATAGGCCTCAATCGCTCTTTGAGTTGCGAGTTCAACCACTTGTTCAGTGGATAAATTTTTAAGCTCATCAGCGCTCATCACCAATTCATCAAACCGTAAGTTTTCAATGGCTTTTAAGAAAGCCTCTACATTTAAGGCATTGTTTTTACCATTGTATTCAACATGGGAAGCCACCAAATTATTGATGACACGCTTAAACATCTCCAACATCACCGAGTGCACGTCATCGTGTTCTAGAATGTATGAGCGTTGATTATAAATGGTTTCACGTTGTTGTCTTAAAACATCATCGTATTCAAGTAAGGTCTTACGTACATCAAAGTTAACGCCTTCAACGCGTTTTTGGGCAGATGAAATCGAACGGGTTACCAGTTTAGATTCAACCGCTTGATCCCCCAGTTGTTTAAAGATGGATTCATAACGTTCAGATCCAAATCGAACCATCAGTTCATCTTGAACAGAAACAAAGAAACGTGAATAGCCAGGATCGCCTTGACGACCTGAACGACCTCTTAATTGATCATCAATTCGACGGGATTCATGACGCTCAGAACCTAAAACCGCTAAACCGCCCAATTCTCTAACGCCTTCTCCCAATTTGATGTCCGTACCACGTCCGGCCATATTGGTGGCTATGGTAATCGCCCCTTTTTGGCCAGCTTTCATAATGATCTCAGCTTCTCGCGCATGATTTTTCGCGTTGAGCACTTCATGTTTAAGTTTATTTTGCGTCAAAATTTTAGAAATGAATTCACTGGTCTCAACCGCAATGGTGCCCACCAAGATGGGTTGTCCTGCCGCATGACGTTCCGCAATTTCTTTTAATAAAGCTTGAAACTTGGCTTTACGCGATCCAAAGACCGCATCGGGATGGTCTAAACGAGCAACCGGTTTATTGGTTGGAATCTCCACCACACGCATGTTGTAGATGGTGGAAAATTCCTCTTCTTCCGTTTTTGCAGTCCCGGTCATCCCACAAAGTTTTTGGTAGAGTCTAAAGTAATTTTGATAGGTAATGGTGGCCATGGTTGAGGTCTCTTGTTTAATGGGAACCCCTTCTTTGGCTTCAATGGCTTGGTGTAAACCATCACTGTAAGTACGTCCTTTGAGTAGTCGTCCTGTAAA
>CAZHIG010000041.1:0-8459 GCA_964532705.1 uncultured Erysipelotrichaceae bacterium | reverse complement strand
CCGACGGTCACAGAGTTGCAGTCTATTGCCTTACCACTTGGCTAAGGAACCGTTTTAACGGTGCTTTTCTATTATATCCAAAGGCATTTTAAAATGCAATAAAAAACGGAAGGTCTTTCCGTTTTGTTTTTATTCAGCTTTTACGCGGGTCCATTTATCGGCTAGAATACTCTTCAAGTCATCATCATAACGATAGACTTCATCATTAGGATTATCCATTCTTGGACCATAGGCTAAGTTTTGATAGTAATCTCCACCTTCTGCAGTCACGGTTTCAAAGGCAACTTTATTCGGGGAGGTATAGCCTACATAAATGGTATTACGGGTTGCGACATCATTGTCCATCATAAAGTTGATCCACGCATGAGCCAACTCAGGATTTGGGGCATCCACTGGAATCACCATCGAATCCATCCAAACATTGGTACCTTCTTCAGGAACATAGAAACTCATGTTTGGATTTTGTGAAATGATGAAAGCTGCATCCCCAGAGAAATCAACCGCTAAGTCTTTTTGTTCAGTAATCATCGAGTCAATGATGGTCTCATCAATATAGATTGGACGAGTTGTATCATTGATGTTTTTTAAGAACTGATAAGCAGCTTCAATTTCAGCTTCATCTGTGGTATTCACAGAATATCCCAAGGCTTTTTGAGCAAGCATGAAGGCATCACGAGAAGAATCATAGATATAGATGCGATCTGCATACTTAGGATTCGCTAAGACTGCCCATCCTTCAGATTCTAAATCAGCAAGATCAACAGTTGTTGTGTTGTAGATGATCCCAATGTTGCCCCAGAAATAAGGTACTGAGTAAACATTGTTTGGGTCAAATGGACGATTGAGTAAATCAGGATAAATGTTTGAAATGTTTGGAATCAAACTTAAATCTAAAGGTTGAACCAAGTCTTCAGCAATCAAACGCTCGACCATATGATCGGTAGGGATTAAGATATCGTATGCTTCACCCCCTTGAAGTTTGGTATACATGAGTTCGTTGGTATCGTAAGTGTCATAAATAACCGTTGCGTTGTACAAATCTTCAAATTCTGAAATCACATCCGTATCGATGTATTCACCCCAGTTGTACACTTTTAAAACTTGTTTTTCTTCACTGTTTTCACTAGCACAAGCACTTAATAGCAAGACAGAGGCTAAAGCTAGAAATAGAATTCTCTTCATAAAGTATTTTTGTTTACCTTTCTTATTGCGCTTTGACTTTTATCCAAAGATCGCTGAGTTTTTGTTTAAGTGTTTGATTGTATTCATAAACTTCATCTTTAGGATTGTCCATCCGAACATCGTAGGCTACATTACCCTCATAATCGCCTACAATCATCTCAGTATAGACATCTTGCCTTACGGTGGTATACCCTACTTCTAAAGTGTTTCGTTCCATCGCATCGACCGTACTCATAAAGCGGATCCACTCATTGGCAAGTTTAGGATTTTGGGCATTACTGGGAATGACCATTGAGTCAATCCACACATTGCTTCCTTCATTGGGAACAAAATATGCCATGTCTTCATTTTCATCTAAGATATACGCTGCATCTCCAGAATACACAATCGCAAGCGCTTTGTTTCCGGCAATCATGTTGTCAATGACATCATCAGTTACATAGACTGCCTTCATGCTTTGATTGAGCTCAACCAACCATTCATAGGCTAATGAAAGTTCACTTTCATTTTCAGTATTGGTAGAGTATCCCAATGCTTTAAGCGCAACCATAAAGGCATCCCGTTCAGAATCATAGAAGTAGACTTGACCCGCATACTTTGGATTCTTAAAGACATTCCAACCTTCAGAAACATCTTTTTCATCTACGATGTTTGTATCATAGAGTATGCCTACATTGCCCCAAAAATAGGGGATAGAATAATCATTCTCAGGATCATAATCCTGTCCTAAGATAAAGGGTAAATAACTTTCAAGGACTGCTTTCGTTTCACTTTCAAGTTTTTGAACTAAGCCTTCTTCTATCAGACGATCCACCATGTAGTCACTTGGATAGAGAACATCATAGACTTCTCCACTGGCAAGTTTGGTATACATGGTTTCATTGGAATCAAAGGTATCATAGATCACCTCAACCCCATATTCTGCTTCAAATTCATCGATGAGTGTCTCATCAATATACACACCCCAGTTAAATACTTTTAGTGTTTTTGAAGTTTCTGCTTCTGCACATGCAGATAAGCTTAGAAGAAGCACTAAACCCAAAACGAATCTTTTCATTCCATCACCTTTGTTGAACCTTTCTTCAATATTGGATACAAATTAACAATCAACAAAATGACCGTAATGATCACCACCAGAATGGTGGATAAAGCATTGATTGTTGGATTGATGCGTTTAGACATCGTATAGACAAGGATTGAGATGTTTTTAACCCCATTCCCAGAAACAAAATAAGAAATGACAAAATCATCAAAGGACATCGTAAAGGCAATCAGTGCCCCAGATACAATCCCAGGCATAATCAGCGGAACGATGATCTTCACTAAAGCACTCATCGGTTTACATCCTAAGTCCAACGCAGCTTCAGCCAAATCAGGATCTAAGCGTCTAAGCTTAGGTAATACTGTTAGAATCACATAGGGAGTTGAGAAAGCGATGTGCGCTATCAACATGGTCATGTAGCCTTTTTCAATGTTGAGTGTTGTATACAAGAGCATCAAACCAATCGCTGTCACAATTTCTGGATTTAGAATGGGGAAGTTATTGACATTAAGAATGATTTCTTTAATTAGACGTCTAGACTTACTGATCCCAATCGCTGTAATGGTGCCAACCACTGTCGATGCCAAAGTGGACAACAAGGCAATGCTTATGGTCGTCGAAATGGCTTTGAGCATCTCACGATTGTCAAAGAGTTCTTGATACCACTTCAAGGAAAAGCCTGACCATTGTGTTAAGGATCTTGACTCATTAAACGAGAAGATCATCAAAGAGGCAATCGGTGCATAGAAGAACAAAATCATTATCCCCATGATCACAAACGTGAGGGTCCAAGATTTTCTTTCGCCTACCATGTGCGACCTCCATCTGTCGCTACGACATCGGATGCATCTTTATCAATCTTTCGAGTTAAAATCATCGAACCCATAATAATCATGGCCATAATCAATGAAATCGCAGAACCAAAATTCCACTCTCCAACGGTAATAAATTGGTTCTCTATTAAATTACCAATCAACATATATTGTCCGCCTCCCAAGAATTTTGGAATGACGAAGGTGGATACAGCGGGCAAGAAGACAAGGGTAATCCCAGAAATCACCCCAGGTAAGGAAAGTGGAAAGATAACTCTTCTAAAGGTTTGAAAACGATTGGCTCCTAAATCGAAACTCGCATGGATCAAAGAACGATCAAGCTTCGCAAGCACCGTATAAATTTGAAGAATCATAAAGGGTAAAAAGTTATACACCATCCCTAGGATGACCGCAAAATCGGTATACATCATCTTAATAGGCGGTAATCCTAAATAAATGAGAAATGAATTGATTAACCCACCATCTGAAAGAATTGATATCCAAGCATAGGTTCTAACCAACATGTTGATCCACATGGGAATCGTAACCACCAAAATCATCAAATTTTGTAGTTTCTCATTCATATTGGCAATGACATAAGCGACAGGATAGCCTAATAGGATAGAAATCAAAGTGGTGATGATGGCAATCTGTAGCGACTTCCACAACACTTTAATAAAGACTGGATCGAAGAATCGAACGAAATTATTCAAAGTAAAGTGGAAATTTAAAACCGAATTACCATGGTCAGTCACTGCATATAAGAGAATGAGCAACATCGGTACAACGATGAATAAACTCATCCAAACCATATAAGGTTTGACCAGTGAAGCAAAACTCTTCATTAATAGGTCCCCAATTTATACATAATGTGAATGTCTTCTGGAAAAAAATGAAGTCCTACTTTAGCACCCACTTCAGAATTATCTGTGGTATGTACAATCCATTCACGCTCAACTGTCTTCACAACAATTTCGAAGTGTACACCTTTAAATAGGATAGACTCAACGGTTCCAACCATTTTACCCATTTCAGGTTTAACAATATCAATATCTTCTGGACGAATCACAATATCAACTTCTTGGTCTTCGTTGTATCCAAAATCAATGCATTCATATTGATAACCATCAAATTCAACCAAATAATCTTTCAACATCTTACCTTCGACCAAATTAGATTCACCAATAAAATCAGCGACAAAACGGTTTTCAGGTTCGTTGTAGATGTCTGTGGGTGTTCCAATTTGTTGAATCTCACCATTGTTCATGACCACAATCTTATCACTCATGGTGAGCGCCTCTTCTTGATCATGGGTTACATAAATGAAAGTAATGCCCACTTCTTGTTGAATCTTTTTAAGTTCATGTTGCATTTCTTTTCTTAACTTAAGATCTAATGCTCCTAAAGGTTCATCTAATAAAAGGACCATAGGTTCATTGACTAATGCACGAGCAATGGCTACACGTTGTTGTTGTCCACCAGACAACAAAGTGACTGGACGATCGCCAAATCCCTCTAGATTGACCAACTTCAACATTTTTTCTACTTTTTGTTGAATGGTATTCTTATCCATCTTTTTAATTCTTAAACCAAAGGCAACATTATCAAATACATTCATATGAGGAAATAAGGCATAGCGTTGAAACACGGTATTAATTTCACGTTTATAGGGAGGCACACCAGAAATTTCAATATCATCGAAATAGACATGCCCTTCATTTTGTTCAATAAAACCACCTAAAATTCTAAGCAATGTTGTTTTACCACAACCCGAAGGTCCTAAAAGTGTCACAAATTCATTCTCATGAATCACTAAGTTGATCCCTTTAAGAACTAACTGGCCATTAAATTGTTTAACAATATTTTTAAATTCGATTAATTTACGCATGTTGTGCTCCTAGAAAATGGGTGGGGTGCAAATCCATAAAACTTTTGCAGGACTACTCGAATCATTCTTAAGATAATGACTATGAGAACCCTTGATGTAAAAAGTCTGACCTTTTCGTACAAGTTCCTTCTTACTTCCATTAACCAAAGTAAGTTTACCACTGAGTACATATCCAAATTCTTCACCCGAGTGAGGACTGATCTCTTGAGATTGTTGTTGAGGACTTAGCTCAAGTATGATGGGTTCCATATCATTCTTCTGTGCATTAGGTACAACCCATTCAATCTTAATGCCTTCCTTTTCGTCGACAAAGAAATCCTCTTGAGTAAATACCATCTTATTGTTTTTTTCTTCTGAAAAGAATTGTGCTAAATCCATCCCTAAAGCTTCCGTAATATCACTTAATGTTTGGATCGACGGTGACGTTAAGTTACGCTCAAGTTGCGATAGAAATCCTTTAGATAACTCACAACGTGAAGCCAACTCTTCTAAGGTTAACTTATTCAAAGTACGGTAACGTTTAATTCGATGTCCGATGTCCATAAATAATCTCCCTTTGTTTACTTTTACTAAACTTCAAAGAATGATTTAGTAAACAAAAAACATTATAGCGAATTCACACCATAATGCAACAGAAATTATCATAAATTTTCCATAAAAAAAAGTGCTTAGAATTCAGCACTTTGAGAACCATATTATAATGCGCGTTGAATGAATTTTTCGAGCATTGGTTTGGATTGAAATCCAACCACTTGACCCACGCTTTGACCATCTTTAAACAACATCAGTGTAGGGATCGACATGATGCTATATCGCATCGCAATGTTTTGTTCTTCATCAACATCGACTGTAATGATGTTGACTTTCCCTTCATACTCTTTGCTGAGTTGTTCTAGCACAGGTGCAATCATCTTACAAGGTCCACACCATTCGGCAGAGAAATCTACTAATACAACGCCTGTTTTGATGCTGGTATTAAATTGACTTTCATTAACTTTTTTCATTTCATTGACTCCTTAGTACTCTATAAGACTAACAAGTTATACCATAAAAATCATGCTTTGTGCTCACTTTTTAACACAAGCGTTTCAATCACTTGTGCTACCCCATCTTCTATGTTGGTTGGTGCCACAAATTTAGCCAAAGCTTTAATCTCAATAGAGGCATTCCCCATTGCATAAGAATGTTTGAAATGTTTCAACATGGTCGCATCATTTTCTGAATCACCAAGTACCAACACTTCATCTTCATGAATGCCTTCTTGTTCAATAAGTTTTAAGATGCCCATGAGTTTTGTTGTTCCTTTTGGGGATACATCTAGCCAATTATCAGAAACGCGCATGACTTCAAGTTCTCCACCAAACGCTTGTGTTAAGGTTTTCATCGAAGCATCCAACTGATGTTTAAAATGGGTAAACCCAATCTTATCGTAATTTTCAGTAATATCTTCAACCTTTGTAAGCAATTTAACTTTTTGAGACTTTAGAAATCCAAACAAAGCGAAAACATGAATGCGACTCAGAAGCAGTCTAAAGTGTGGTAAGAGACGTATTAGAAAGATGTAGATGTCTCGATAGATCCGCATGTTTTCGGGAGAATAAAAAGCTAATCCATGATCACCATCCATCACCATTTGTAAATTGTGAGAGATGGCGATGCTCAAAGCTTTTTGTGCTTCCTTTTTGGTAATGATTGAGAGCACTTCTTCGCGATCATTTTTCACATCAATGAAACGTTGGCCATTGTTGAGAATCATAAATCCACCGAATTTTCTAAGTTCTAATTGATCAATGAATTGATGCGTTGAATCAAATCCACGACCTGTTGCGATTGCAAATTTTACCCCTTGCTTTTGCGCTTCAATGACCGCTATTCGATTGCGATCAGATAGACCTTTAAAACGTTTAAGCAGTGTACCATCTAAATCAGAAACTATCAGTTTAATCATGAAGAAGTTTGCCTGCTAGCTCATCGACCAAAACAATAACTTTTGGGTGTTTTTGTAAAATCGTACAAGGGATATCTTCAGTAATTTTGCCTTTAACCAAATCATAAATGGCTTGCGCTTTCTTTTCCCCTGTTGCAATGAGAAGAATTTCTTTTGCACGCATGATGTCTTGAATGCCCATGGTAATCGCAAAGCTTGGAACACTGTCAATGCTGTCAAAGAAACGCGCATTGTCTGTGCGGGTTTGTTTCTTTAGTCTAACAATGTGACAAGTAGAATCAAAGGATGTTCCAGGTTCATTAAATCCAATGTGTCCATTGGATCCAATGCCTAAAACTTGAATGTCTTGAGGATGATCCTTAAGTAAAGCTTCATACTGTTCAGTCACCGTTTCCATTGAGCCTGTACCACTCGGAATATGAATGTTTGTACTTAACACATCAACATGCTTGAATAGTTTCTCATGCATGAATGTGTAGTAACTTTGCGGATGATTTTGGTCAATACCGACATATTCATCTAAGTTAAAAGTAACGACATGTTTAAAGCTGATCCCGCCTTGATGCGCTTTTACTAAATTTTGATACAAGCCCTCTGGGGATGAACCTGTCGCAAGTCCTAAAACAACTTTCTCTTGTTTTATTTTTTCTAAAACAATTTCAGCCGCTTTCTGACTTAAGGTCTCATAGTCTTTAAATTCATGAATCTCAAACATATCATGCTCCTTTTCTGGCTTTTGGCCACAATTTTAAATACGTTGTGTAAGATCGATTAGGTTTTAAGATTAAAGTCCCTTCTCTTTGACTGAAATCTTGAATGATGGCTTCAAAATCATCATGTGAATGCCAAGGTTCAATACAGATAAAATTTGCTTTTGGTTTTTTCCAAAACGCTAAATACCGATGCCCCATCACATCAACGCGTAGGCTTCCATCTTCTTCGATTAGTTCAACATAAGGTGATTTAATTCCCTCTAACATGAGTGTAGGCACTTTTGCAAAGAACGCATCGTTAAATGTTAGTGTTTTGTGATCATTACTTGTTATCAAATCAGGTAATTGATTTTCAGCAATTGGAAAATGAATTTCTTGAGTTCCATCTTCACCATTGTATTGAGTTCTAAAGGCAGGATGAAGTCCAAAATTAAACGGCATATCAACATCAGAGTCATTAAAAACCCGATAAGAGACTTCTAGATGATCGGGATGTAAGCAATACAAAACATTGAGTCTAAAGTTAAAAGGATAATTCTTTAAAGTATCTTGATTTTGGTGTAGTTCTAATTCAACTAAATTTTCTGTATGACGTTTTGTTTCAAAATTGGCATAACGCGCAAATCCGTGATTACCCAGTTCATATTCTTGCTTACCTAAGCGAATCTTTTGATCAAAAGTCGATCCTACCACAGGGAATAAAATGGGAGATCTTTGTGACCAAAAATTCGGATTCGCATCCCACATCCATTCCTTATTGATTTGCTTATCATAAAGAGAAAGGATTTCTGCACCTTGATTGGATATCTCTACTCTTATATAAGCATTTTCTAGTTTCATGATAAAGCAGACTCCTCAGGAACTCTTAACTGAA
>CAZHIG010000040.1:0-8541 GCA_964532705.1 uncultured Erysipelotrichaceae bacterium | reverse complement strand
TATTTGCATTGGCCAATCCTACCCCTGAAATCATGCCGGATGTGGCTAAAAAAGCTGGGGCATTTATTGTTGGAACGGGACGATCTGATTTCCCCAATCAAATCAATAATGTGCTTGCATTCCCAGGTATTTTTAAGGGTGCTCTTAGTGCACGAGCAAAACGCATTACTGAATCCATGAAGAGGGCTGCTGTCTTTGCTTTAGCCAACATCCTTGAAGAGGAAGAATTAACTCAAGAATACATCCTCCCTAGTTTATTTGATACACGTGTTGTTGATGCAGTTTCTAAGGCAGTTGAATTAGCATGTAAGGAAACATTATGAAAACAAGAATTGAAAAAGACAGTATGGGTGAAGTCGAAGTAAGTGAAGCGGCCCTTTGGGGGGCACAAACTGAGCGCAGTCTAGAACATTTCAAAATAGGATCAGAGAAGATGCCTAATGAAGTGATTCAAGCCATTATACAAATCAAGAAAGCGGCTGCAAAGGTAAATCTTAAGCTGAATAAACTTTCTCAAGAAAAAACGACAAGCATCATGGTTGCTTGTGATCTACTTTTAGAAAATAAACATCAAGAACACTTTCCACTTTCTGTTTGGCAAACCGGCAGTGGGACTCAAAGTAACATGAATGTGAATGAAGTCATTGCACATCTCACTCAAGTTTCAGTTCATCCCAATGATGATGTGAATATGGGTCAAAGCAGTAATGATGTTTTTCCTTCAGCCATGCATATTTCAACAGCTTTAAAACTCAATAAAGAATTACTACCTGTTCTTTTAAAATTTAGGAATACATTAAGTGAATTGTCGTTAGAATATTCAGACATCGTTAAGATAGGACGTACCCATCTTCAAGATGCGACACCCATTACATTAGGTCAAGAAATCAGTGCTTGGACAATGATGATGGATCAAAACATTGAGATGATTCAGCAATCATTAAGCTACCTCTATCCTTTAGCCATGGGCGCAACAGCTGTCGGGACAGGACTCAATACCCATCCCATGTTTGGAAAATTGATTGCAGAAGTCATCGCTGAAGAAACTGGACTCCCTTTCGTAAGTTCACTGAATAAATTCCATGCCTTAAGCAGTAAAGATGCGATGGTAAGTGTGCATTCAAGTTTAAAAACTTTGGCTGTAAATCTATTAAAAATTGCCAATGATGTGCGATGGTTAGCCAGTGGGCCAAGAGCAGGGATTGGAGAAATCATGATTCCAGAAAATGAACCCGGTTCATCGATCATGCCAGGCAAAGTGAATCCCACACAAGCGGAAGCGCTCAGTATGGTTTGTCTTCAAGTGTTTGGAAATGATACCACTATTTCATTTGCTGCTTCTCAAGGCAATTTTCAACTTAATGTCACTATGCCAGTCATGATTTATAATATGCTTCAATCCATTCAACTACTCAAGGATGCGATAAAAAGTTTTGATCATTACTGTGTGTCTGGGATAAAGCCTAATCATGATGTTATCCATCAAAATCTAGAGAATTCCCTCATGTTGGTAACGGCCCTCAGCCCACATATCGGCTACGATAAAGCAGCTAAAATAGCAAAATATGCGCATGAACATAAGTGTTCATTAAAAAAAGCGGGTGTTCAGCTTTCTTATGTTACAGAAGAAGAGTTTGACATGTGGGTTAAACCAAAGGAAATGGTTTAAAGCTTAGGATTGATTTCTTTTTTAAAAATAATCATCCAAAGTAATAAAGCGATGTGCAATACATCGTTTTCATTAAACCAAAGATTAAAAGTTTGATAGAGATAAGTGCTTATCCCTGCAAATAGAGTAATGAAATAGACTAAGTTAACCATTAAAAACAAGGTCCACAATTTTAATAATTTTTGATGAAGTTCTTGATGTCTATGTTGATAACTCAAAACCATGAAAATAAGAATGTTTGGACTTAAAAACAAAAGCAAGCCTTCATAAGAAACTAAGAATTGATTGGGAATGAGTATTCCAATGCCTTGAAAGATGGTATATCCAATCACACTGCCTAGCGCAAATTTAGTCAACATCTCTTTAGTTTTCTCATGACTGATGATGTGAGTATAAGCCAATAGAATCGCATTGATGCTGTAAACAGTAACCAACATATAAAGGAGTTCGATGTAATTGGTAAAGCTACAATAAGGCCCAAATGAACATTTAAAGTAATATCCAAACGCTTGATAGCTTAAGCCAGCTAAAAAGGCCCCAATCCCCCAAAAGATAAAATTAAATCCAATAAACCAAATGAAATCATCTTTAGGATGTTTTAAATAATCTTTACCCATTAGGAAGGTGTAAAGGGCAAGACCCATAACGATGAGGGTTGAACTGGGTTGTTGTATCAATACAGGTCCAAAGGTAGAAAATGGAGTGAGTGCTAAAAAAGCTTGTTCATCTATTAAAGGGGTGATGAGCAAATCATTAATGTGCCCAAATCTTAAGAATAAAAAATAGAGAACAATACTGATGTCTATCGCGAGTACGAAATTTTTCTTTTGCATAAACCATACCTCATTTCAAGAATAGCACAGCTATTAATCGAGATAGTTGAGTGGATTTTGATGCACGCCGTCTTTTAGAACTTCAAAATGAAGATGGACACCCGTCACATAGCCTGTTTTGCCCATTTTTGCGATAAGTTGTCCAGCGTTAACAGATTCTCCAGCACTGACCTCAAAGCCATTCAAATGGGCATATTTTGTAACTAAGCCATTACCATGATCAATGGTGACAGTATTGCCTAAAGCACCTTCCCATTCAGTTGAAACAACGGTCCCTGATGCATACGCATAGATGGGTGTATTGAGTTGATTTGAGATATCAATGCCCGCATGAAATGTTTTAACCCCAGTAATCGGATGTGTGCGATAGCCAAAACTGCTTTGGAAAGTTCCAGTGCTTACCCCAAAGTTTCCACCGGTATCACGCATGACGGTGGATTGGGTTCCAACACGTACTTCTTGAGTGATGGGTTCACTGAGTGTTTCTTCAAACAATACATTGAGTTCAGTTTGAATGCCATTCACCATTTTAATCTCATACACAACTTCTTTACTGCCTTCAACACCTGCTTTTTCGATGATGCGGTCACTGGTATACAGACTGCTATCTTTTGTTGTCTTAGTTTCAAAAGGGATGGATTCTATTAAGGTATTTTGTAATGTAATTTGAACATCAACGATAGGATTTGCTGCAACGATTCTTAACATATCCCCAGGATGAATCAGTTCAGGATCTAAATCTGGGTTAAGTTTGATGATGTCCACCATGGATATTTGATGAGTTTCGGATAGTTTCCATAAGTTATCGCCTTCAACAATTTCAATCAATTGATCTGCACTTTCAGTTTGTTGAAGATAAGCATAAAGCATTGAAATATCATCAAGCTTTGGGTCTTCTACTGAAACTTGTTTTAAAGAGATGCTAGGGCTTGTGGTCATCGAGATCACTTTTGCATTGGGGTCAACATGCGTAAGATAGGATTGCATATAGGCATTAATGGCCGTTTGTACATCTGTTGCACTGTTAAAGCTAAACATTAAAACATCATCCACATAAACTTCAGTCACATCCATAATGATGATGGATTTAGTCTGGATGGATGCATTCAAGCTTGAAACAAAGAAAAGAACAAAAGTCATTAAGATTAAACTGAGTTTAAATCCCAATTTAAATTTGTAGTGTCTTAAAGTCATGGGTTTATTATAAACGTTAATTGTGATTAAATTGTCAAAAAAATCCCATAATGTTTATTCGATTGCATGAAATCTCAAAATTGATTAAGTTTTTTGGATTGTAAAAGGTATCAAAGTATTAAGAAGAAATCTGTGAATATGACTATCATTCAATTTCAATGTTCAGTGCACACAAACACTTCATAAACAGTTCTAAGAAGTAGGATGCATTTTGATTTATTTTATGTAATCAATGTTCTACAGTCTATATATGGAAAAAATTACAATCTTAGTCGATATTAATCGATCAATAGAATTCGTTTGGAAAGCCTTAACTCAAGCGGAATGGATCACTCAGTGGAATTTTGCTTCAGAGGATTGGGCTTGTCCTAAAGCCAGCATTCATTTAGAAGTTGGAAAACGATTTAATTATCGTATGGAAGCCAAAGATGGATCTTTCGGTTTTGATTTTGAAGGAACATTTACACAAGTCGACTTAGGAAAATCCTATGGGTATGTGATGGATGATGGACGGCAAGTCAAGCTTACGTTAGAAGTCATCGATGGTAAAACAAGGGTAATTGAAAGTTTTGACCCTGAGAACGAGAATCCTGTTGAACTTCAAAGAGAAGGGTGGTTGGCCATCCTAACTAATTTAAAGAAAGTCGTTGAAGAAAAACTATAATTGATGTTGTTTGAGTTTATCTTGAATGAGAAGAATTTGCGCTGTAATAGCGCTTTTCTTTTCTTCATTCATTTTGCGATAGGTCGAAACCATCATCGACATTCTCAAGTTTTTCTGATGACGATTTTGATGTTTTTGGATGTGATGCCAATACAATGCGTTGAGTGGACAAGCTTTTTCACCTGTCAGTTGCTTTGGATCATAAACACAAGCTTTACAAGCATTTGACATCTTATCCATGTAGGCAGCCGAAGAGATGTAGGGTTTTGAAGCAATTATGCCACCATCGGCAAATAAACCCATACCCATCACATTGGGAATGACCACCCAAGGCCAGGCATCCGCATACATGCCTAAATACCACTCTAAGAGTGATTGAGGCTTTATCTCTAAAAGGATGCCTAGATTTGTACCGACCATCAAACGCTGGATGTGATGAGCGTAAGCATGCTTTAAAGTGTCCCCAACAAAATTATGCATACAGCGCATTTTAGTATTTTGATCCCAATAAAAAGAGGGTAAATCTTCTTGAGCACTCAGCGCATTGTCTTTTTTTAACTGCGGCATTTGAATCAAATAACGGTAAAACATGAATTCACGCCACCCTAGAATTTGACGAATAAAGCCTTCAACACTTTCAATGGAGGCAAGTTTCTGATGATAAGCTTGCTGAGCATGGTCAATGACGGTCCTAGGGTTTAGAAGACCAATGTTGATGTAGGCAGAGAGCAAAGAGTGGTGCAGATAAGCTTCACCGATGATGGTGTTATCTTGATAATGCCCAAACTCTGCTAGATGATTGTGGATAAAATCATCTAACTCTATAAGCGCTTGTGCTTGTGTTGTCGAAAAATGGAAATCTTCAAGGGAGCCATAGTGATGAGGGAAAAACCTATCCACATCTTTCAAACTTTGAAGGACGATTTCTGTTTTTTTAAAGGATACTCTTTGATGAATGTAAGGAAGCTGTTTAAGTTTTTGTTGATTGGCTTGATCAAAATTAAAACGTCCACCCACCGGTAAACCTTCTTCCATCAAAATGCCGGTATCCTGTCGCATCTTTTGGTAGAAACGCTCCATTCTAAGGTTCTTATGATTAAACCATATGAGACTGTCTTCCTCATTTGAAATGAAGTTTGGATCTTTCAAAAAGGTGAAGATGAAAGGAAGGTTCTTGAGCTGTTCACGCACATCAATATCTTTGGGCTTAACCATAACCACTTCTTTGATCATCAATGCTCGGCTTGCTTTAGTCATTTCATCAATCTGATTTGAGCCTAAAACATCTAAGGCTTCGATGACTCTAAGCTCTGGGTATTTGTGTTTAAGGGACTCGATGTAAGACCGATAAGCGGCCAAGATAAAAGCCGTTCTTTTTTTGTGCGCAAACTTTAAATCAAGCTCTGAGCGGGTGAGTGCACAAAAAATTAAGGCTTCATGGCCGTATTTTTCAAGTGCAGGGTGGGGAGTATAAAGTTGATCAAAGAGGATCCAGATGGCTTTAGTCATTTTTTACTCGTTTTAATAGTTTTGGTTTTAATTTTTGATAGCTTTTAAAATATTGATCATAAAGTGTTTCATCTAAAAACATCAGCGGATCTTCAATCACATCCACTTTAATTGGGAGATTTTTGAGAATTGAAAAGAGTGTGGCATCATAGGTTCTTTGGATCAAAATACGTTCAATGTCTTTTTCTAGACAAAATCGAACCAAAGTTGTTTGAGTCTCGCCAATAAGAATGGGCACATTTTGTTCTAAACAGAGGGTTAAAAGAAAAACGACTGAATTTTTTGAAAGGTTCTTAGCTTCAATCCAGTTTGGGTCATAGATGAATAGATGTTCATCCGCACTTTGTTTTTTCATCCCATCCCAATGAAGCAAATTGAGGGTTCTCATTTTTGTTTACCTTTAAATAGCTTTTGTTGTAAAGCTTCATAGCTTTCATTCAGTTCTGGATTGTCTCTCTCAGATACGGTATAGACAGCTTTCGCATATTTCTGCAAGTTCTCTAAATTAAAGATATAAGGCTTGGAAGAAAAGGTGGATGCGACCCATTGCCAAGAACCATGATTGGAGGCCTCATCGTAATCCAATAAAAAATGACCCATCCAATCGGCTCCTACTTTCCAATGAATCTTTCTAAAATGAACAATATAACTGGCTAAATACATGCGCGAATGATTATGTAGATAAGCACTATGAATCAGCTCTTCAATCATTTCATTGATGGCTGCATTGGGCGTTTTTGCTCCTAAAATATCAAGAGGCATGGTTTTAGCGTAATCATCCTCTTCGAAGCCAGTTTGGTACGCATGCGCGGACTGACTGAAGTATTCTGGGTTTCTTAGAAATACATGACGAAAGTATACACGCCACATCAGTTCATTGACCCATTTTTCAAGTGAATAAACGTTATCTTTATTAATCGTTAAGTCAAAGATTTCACTTAGACTGATGAGACCCCGTGAGATAAATGGGCTCAAGTGAGAGACATCACCGTTAAGAAAATTGCGTGTTTTAACATAACGGTTGGGATTGAATTGAGTGAGCATCTGTGATAAATCTTTTAAGCTCAGCCTCTTAGACATGAGTTTTTCATGGGCTAAATGCGGTGAGTGCTTATTGATGAAAGCATTCAAGTCTGTTTTGTGTGTTAGGATAATTAAGTTTATATCGCTTGTGTTTCGCATGGGTTTATTATACTTTGAATTTAAGCGGACTTGATAAACAAGCTTGGGAGGTTTCATGCTAAAAAAAATTCTAAAAGCTTTAGGCTTATTCATCGTAGCGCTGCTGATCATTGTGTATGTCATTCCTAGAGACTTTGATCACGAAGCACCAGAAAATCCATATGAAAACTCAGTATTCTTTACCACATCACAAGGCATCAAACTTCATGGACAATTCTTTAATGCAGTCGGTGAATCAAAAGGAAAGATTCTCTTAATTCATGGACTTGGGGCGTCTACCTTTAGTTATCGAAACAATGCACCTTTTTTATCAGAAAATGGCTATGATGTGTTGGCCATTGATTTACCTGCCTTTGGCTACAGTGACAAAAGTTTAGACATCGATCATTCTCAAGTTGCTCGAGCAACTTATTTATGGGAATGGTTGGATGCCTTAGATAAAGGTGAAGGGGATACCCGTTTGTGGCATTTGGTCGGACATTCTATGGGAGGATCAACAGTCTTAGCCATGGCCAATCAAAATCCAGAAAAGACAGCCACCATGAATTTAATCTCAGGAGCTGTTACTCAAGATAATCCACAAGTTCCTTGGTTACTTGATTCTCCTTTGGGAGAATGGATAAAGGTTGGTTTACGATATTTTTTATTGAATGAAGAAAGTTTTACTTCAACGCTAAGCAGTGCTTACAATCGTGTTCCTACAGCCGATGAAGTCAAAGGATATCTAGATCCCTTAATCACACAAGGTTCTACGTATGCCTTGGTGGATTTTGTGAAAAGTGCTGATAATGTGCTGATTTCTGAGTTGAATGTGAAGAATATTGATTTAAATGTTTTTTGGGGAACAGAAGATTCATGGGTTCCAATGGAAGACATTGAAACCATCCAAGCTGTTTATCCTATAGAGGATGTAGTATTATTTGAAGGTGAAGGACATTGTGCCCACGAGACCGCCTCAGATTTTAATGAGCGTTTTCTAAGTGCACTGGAAAATTAAATGACACTCTACGACATTTCAGTTAAATCAACAAAGAAAGAAGATGTATCTTTAAGTAAGTATCAAGGCAAGGTCTTATTGATTGTGAATACGGCCTCAGGTTGTGGCTTTACCCCTCAATATGAAGGCTTACAGTATCTATACGCCAAATACCAAGAAAAAGGCTTTGAAGTCTTAGACTTTCCATGCAATCAATTTAACAATCAAGCCCCAGGAACAGATGAAGATTTATCAAACTTCTGTAAGCTCAACTACAATACGACATTCACAACTTTTTCTAAGATTGACGTGAATGGTAAGAATGCCCATCCACTTTATGTTTATTTAAAAAAGAATACGCCCAATCAAGACTTCGCAACCAAACTCAGCAAAGGCATCATCAAATGGAATTTTACAAAATTCCTAATTGATCAAAAAGGCAATGTTGTGAAACGGTATGAGCCAACAGTCAATCCTAAAGACATTGAAAAAGACATTAAGCAATTGTTTGCCT
>CAZHIG010000039.1:4185-8587 GCA_964532705.1 uncultured Erysipelotrichaceae bacterium | reverse complement strand
TATCAAAAGGAACTTAAGGGAGACAAATAGTCTTCCTTTTTGTTTCTCTTATCGGTATAATTAAAAACGCTGGAGGAATACCCAAGTGGTTGAAGGGGTCGGTTTCGAAAACCGATAGGAGTGCAAGCTCGCGCGGGTTCAAATCCTGCTTCCTCCGCCAGTTTAAGAACAAAATATCAAGGCATAATTTGCCTTGATATTTTTTTATCAAAGGCGTATCATTGTGAGTTGTAAGAGGTGAAAAGATGGAATTGGAAATCAAACAAATCATCGAAGCCGATCTGAATGCTCAAGCAAGATTAAAAGATGCTCAGCTAAAATTAGAAGAAGCTCTACATGAAACACAACGTGAGAAACTCAACATTCAAAGCGAAGTTTGGGGACAAGCCAAACAAGATCTTGAACTTGAAAAAGAACGTTTAAATACTCGATTAGAAACAACAGTTCAACAGGCTGAGGAAGATTATCGTAAAGCAGTTCACAAGCTTCAAACACACTTTAATCAAAACAAAGCCCGATGGATGGAAGACATTCTTAATAAATGTATTGAAGGGAATCAGTAATGAGTTCATCTTCTTTTGCGATGTCCGCAAAAGCAAAAGCGATGTATGGTGCTCATTTAAAAGCAACAGACTATCAGGAGCTTTTAAGGAAAAATACCGTACAAGAAATTGCTGCTTATCTTAAACATGCAGATGCTTTTAAAGATAGCCTAGAAGGCATCAATGAGCAAACCATTCACCGTGGTTTTTTAGAGACTTTAATAAGACAAGAATTCTATATTGATTTCTTGAAATTGATTCATTATGGTGATAATAGAAAGAGTAAGTTTTATCGTTTTGGGATTATTTCTATTGAAATCAGACAAATTTTAGTTACCATTCGTAGTTTAGGGGAACGGGATCGAAGTTCACAACTGGCTCAATTGCCCATATTTGCTTCTAAACAAATTAGCTTTGATCTAGAGAGTTTAATCAAAATACAGTCCTATGAAGAACTTCTTAGAGTTCTTAAAGGTACACCTTATTCTGAAATACTAAGGCCCTTTCATCCCATTGATACAGATGATATCGACTATGTTGCTTGTGAAGTTGCACTTAAGAAATATTTCTTTGAATGGATGAATCGTTTAATTGATGAGTCTTTTACAGGAAAAGATCATCAACAACTCAAAGATTTGTTTAATTCCCGTATGGAACTTGAGAATCTGACGGTGGTATATCGCTTAAAGAAATATTATCGATCTCAACCACAAAAAATTCGAGAGTTCTTAAATCCAATTTCTGTTCATATCCCACGTAAGCAATTGGATGAATGGATCGATACGAAAGATGCGGAAGCTTTCTTAATGGCCATTCGCGATTCCTTCTACCATATTGATTTTGAAACCAAAGACATCTTGCATATTGAAAATTTGGTAGATCGTATACAGCACAAGTTAAATAAAAAAATGTTGAGGGTTTCCAGCAATCCAGATATTGTGTTGGTTGCTTATCTCAACTTACTAGAAATCGAAATACAAAACGTGATTGATATCATTGAAGGGGTAAGATATCACGTTGATAAAGAACGCATTGCGCGTCTATTGATATATTAGGAGGCAAATATGGCCATCGAAAAGATGCGGCTACTTAGATTAGCCGGTGAAAAAGAGAATATTGAAGAATTTGTGCTCAATGCCTTTGCAACCTATGATTTGCATGCAGAACTTGCTTCAAAAGTCATAAATGAAGGTAATGGTGGAAAACTGCTTCCCGAAGATACGCGTTATCAAGAGTTTCTCAATCGAATTGAAAACATCATCAGTAATTTACATTCAGAAGTACGTTGCGCCTATGATGGACAAAGTTATTACTCGATTGAAGAAATTGAACAAGAAATTTCATTAGCAGAAAAGAATTTTGAAAAGATTACAGAAACTAAATTAGGACAGTCGACTTTAACCAAAGAAGACTTAAACGCGATTGGAATCTTACGTGATTATAATTTTAGCAATCTCAATCAAACCGAATTTACACACATACAATTTGGTCGAATACCTGTTGTATCCTTGCCAAAGATTGATATTTATGAACTCAATACACCGTATGTAACCCAAGTTTTAGCACAGAATAACTACTATGCTTGGATCATAACGGTCTGTTTAAAAGAAGAAGTTGAGAAAGTTTCTAAATTACTTCATACCTTGTATTTTGAACCCATTGGGATTCCTAAATTTGATGATCAAGCTTTAGTGATTGATTGTGAATCTCATTTAGGGAAGATCTATGGCTTTGTTCGATATAAAGCAGACATTCGAAAATACTATAAATACATTGCGGTCTTTGATGACACGTATGTGATCACAGGCTTTGTACCTGAGAAAAATGTTCAGTATTATAAGAGTTTATTTGGCGACATGCACAATGTGGTGATTGAAGACTTATTGCCCACTAAAGAAGACAGTGGACCAGAAAGTGTGATTGAAACCAAAGAAGATGAAGTAGGTAATGTGTTACGCATAAAGAAAGTTACCGGTTCAACCGGTGAAATTCAAGAATTTGTGGTTCAAGATTTCCCGGCTAGTGTTGAGGATGGATTAGAACCGCCTACAGTTCTTAGAAACAATTGGTTTGCTAAACCCTTCGAACTCTTTGTGGAAATGTATGGCTTACCTCATTATCATGATTTTGATCCAACATTGATTTTATCTATAACCTATAGTTTACTCTTTGGCATCATGTTTGGTGACTTAGGTCAAGGCTTTGTCCTCTATCTCTTTGGATGGTGGATGTACCGTAAATCTGGTGGAAAACTTTGGGCAATTGTTCAAAGAATATCATTATCATCGATGTTCTTTGGCTTAGTCTATGGATCAGTATTTGGATATGAAGAATTGCTTAATCCACTGTATCTCGCTTTAGGATTTAGTGGTAAACCCATTCATGTTATGAGCAATGACTTCACAATGCCTCTATTATTATCAGCCGTTGGATTGGGATCGATGTTGATCTTGTTGTCAATTGGCTTAAATACTTACTTGAAATTTAAAAGAAATCATTTAGGAGAAGCCTTATTTAGTCAAAATGGTTTAGCTGGGCTTATCTTCTATTCAAGTGTATTGATCGGATTGAGTCTTGAAATGGGTTTAGGAATTAAATTCTTTAATCCCATAACACTGACCTTATTCGTGGTATTACCCTTAACCGCCATTCTCTTACATCAACCGTTAGATCATTTAGTAAGGAAGATGAAATTTTCACCCCATGAAGGGTGGGGAGGCTTTCTGATTGAAGGCTTCTTCGAACTCTTAGAAGTGGTGCTTAGCTTTATGACCAATACCATGAGTTTCTTACGTGTCGGTGGCTTCGTCTTATCTCATGCAGGGATGATGCTGGTTGTCATGACCTTAAGAGACATGAGTGGTTCTGCAGGTTTGGTTGTTGTGATCTTTGGGAACATCTTTGTGATGGGTCTTGAAGGCTTAATCGTAGGGATTCAAACCTTGCGTTTAGAATATTATGAAATGTTTAGTCGTTACTTTGAAGGTGGGGGTAAAAAATATATCCCAACTACCTTGCTCAACAATGATTAGGAGGAAACACACATGTTAACATTGTTTGAAGTCATTGGCCCTGTAGCCATCATTGCTTTGGTTTTAATTCCTTTGTATCCAATTCTTAAGGGAAACGTAAACGCATCTAATGCAAAATATCGCGTTTTAACCCAAGTTTCAATTTTTACTGCAGTCTTCTTGGCCGTTTTCTTATTTCAATTGAATGGTTTAGTTGCGAAAGCCTCTGAAGGAACGGCTGTTGTCAGTGGATTTGTGGGCTCTAATGCTCAAGGGATGGGCTTCCTGGCTGCTGCTTTAGCAACCAGTGCTTCAGCCATTGGAGCTGGGATTGCGGTTGCTGCTGCTGCTCCTGCTGCGATTGGTGCCATCAGTGAAAACAGTGAAAACTTTGGTAAGGCAATGATTTTCGTTGCTTTGGCAGAAGGGGTTGCTATTTACGGCTTACTCATCTCAATCTTAATCATCAATAAACTATAAAATCATGAAGTTTTTTGTAATCAGCGACAATACGGATACGCTTATGGGACTTCGCCTTGCTGGTATAGAAGGTGTAGTGGCGCATGGACGTGATGAAGTATTAACACAACTCAATGAAGTGATCCAAATGGAAGATGTTGCCATTGTTTTAATGACAACGCTTTGCATTAAACCCTGTGCTGATGTGGTTGCTGAATTTAAGCTTAAATTACAACGTCCACTGATCGTGGAAATTCCTGATCGACATGGATCTGCTGATATGTCAAAAGCAATTGATGCATACATATCTGAAGCCATTGGAATCAAGATCTAAGAGGATAAGAAGATGGAACTAACGCGTAATACGCTTGCGCTCATTTCTGAAATTGA
>CAZHIG010000039.1:1240-4085 GCA_964532705.1 uncultured Erysipelotrichaceae bacterium | reverse complement strand
ATTCAATATGCACAAAGTCGTAGCTATGATGCTTGGATCAAAGAAAGTCTCAATGAGCGATTTTCTTCATTTGAAGGCAAACTCCAAATTCGTTTTAAAGCACTGGATCGTCCACTTTTTGAACGTTTGTGCGCCAATCAAAAAAATGTAGATTTGATTGTTGACGAAAACCTTCACCTTGGGGGCTACATTTTAAGCCATCTTGATTCTAACACTGAGATCGATCTTAGTTTAGATTATCGTCTACGTCTTCAAAGAGAGTGGTTTAGCACTCATTCTGGATTGGATTTTTAGGAGCACATATGGAAGCAAAAATATATTCGATCAACGGTCCAGTCGTTAAAGTAAAAGATGTTAATACCTTTCAAATGCTTGAAATGGTCTATGTTGGCCATAAAGAACTGATGGGTGAAGTCATTGGGATCGATCACCAATACACCACCATTCAAGTTTACGAGTCTACAACCTCTGTAAAAGTAGGAGAACCTGTTTTTAAAACCAATCGCCCACTTTCCGCAAGTTTAGGCCCAGGTATCTTAACCAATATTTTTGATGGGATTCAAAGACCTCTTAAAGAAATGGCCGCCCTCAGTGGGATGTATGTTTCAGATGGTAAAGGCATTGAATCTTTAAATACTCAAAAAACTTGGGAAGTTAGTTTCAAAGTTAAGAAAGGGGATGTATTAAAATCAGGAGAAATCTATGCGGTTGCACCTGAAACATCCTTGATTGAACACCGTTTTATGGTTCCCGTAGGAATTTCTGGACAAGTCACAGAAATCAAACCCAATGGTAAATACCGTTTAAAAGATGTCTTAGTGGTGATTACTGATGTTCATGGTATCAAACATCCATTAACCATGGTTCAATACTGGCCAATCCGTAAAGCACGTCCAGTCTATGAACGTAAAGTGATTTCAATGCCACTCATTACTGGCCAACGTGTTATCGATACTTTTTTTCCAATCGCTAAGGGTGGAGCAGCAGCTGTACCTGGTGGCTTTGGAGCGGGCAAAACCATGACACAACACCAACTTGCCAAATGGTGTGATGCGGACATCATTGTTTATGTGGGTTGTGGGGAACGTGGAAATGAAATGACACAAGTGTTGGAGGAATTCTCAGAACTTGTGGATCCAAAATCTCAAAAACCCCTGACGGACCGTACTGTTTTGATTGCAAATACATCCAACATGCCTGTAGCCGCTCGTGAAGCCAGTATTTATACCGGAATTACCTTAGCCGAGTATTATCGTGATATGGGGTATCATGTCGCTTTAATGGCGGACAGTACCTCGCGTTGGGCAGAAGCCTTACGTGAAATTTCAGGTCGTCTAGAAGAAATGCCAGCAGAAGAAGGTTTTCCTGCTTATTTACCATCACGTATTTCACAGTTTTATGAAAGAGCAGGTTATGTTGAAACCTTTAGTCATCTTGAAGGTTCAGTCACCTTAATTGGGGCTGTATCTCCTCAAGGAGCAGACTTTTCAGAACCTGTAACCCAAAACACCAAGCGTTTCGTACGTAGTTTTTGGGCCTTGGATAAATCTCTTGCCTATGCGCGTCACTTTCCAGCCATCAATTGGACGATTTCATACTCAGAGTATATGGATGACTTAAAGAAATGGTATGACCTCAACATTGATCGTCGATTTGTTTCGCTAAGAGCAGAAATGATGACCATTTTACATGAAGAAACGCAACTCATGGAAATCGTAAAGTTAATCGGCGCCGATGTTTTGCCCGATGATCAAAAATTAACATTGGAAATTGCTCGTGTGATTCGTGTTGGTTTCTTACAACAAAATGCTTTCCATCCAGAAGATACCTATGTTCCATTTGAAAAACAATTTAAGATGTTGCAATTGATTTCTTATCTCAATCAACAAGCTAAAGTTTTAGTCTTGCAACGTAAAACGGTTCGTGCAATTGTTGCAACACGTATCTTTGAAGATCTCATAAAGATTAAATATGATGTTAAAAACAGTGAGCTAGAAGTTTTAGACACTTATTACGAGCGCATTGATGCAGCCTTAAAAGAAGTGGCCTAAGGAGAAGCGATGAGTATTCAATATAAAGGATTAAAAGAGATTAAAGGACCCTTAATTGTCTTAGATCACATCCAGGATGTAGGCTTTGAAGAAGTGGTTGAAATTGAACTAGAAGATGGTAGCTATCGTAAAGGCCGTGTGGTTCAAATTGAAGGTGAGAAAGTGATCATCCAAGTTTTTGAAGGTACAGATGGCTTATCTCAAACCAATACCAAGACAAGATTATTAGGCCACCCTATGGAAATTGCACTCTCCAAAGAAATTCTGGGTCGTATTTTTAATGGTGCAGGCAGCCCGATTGATGGTTTAGGTGAAGTGTATGCGAATGCGTATGCAGATATCAATGGTCATGCGCTTAATCCAGTCATGCGTAAATATCCTAGAAACTACATCAATACAGGAGTTTCCACCATCGATGGTTTAAATACCTTGATTCGAGGTCAAAAACTTCCAATCTTTTCAGGATCAGGCTTACCTCACAATCAATTAGCGGTTCAAATTGTACGTCAAGCAAACATTGCAGCTGAACAAGGTCAAGAATTTGCGATTGTGTTTGCGGCCATGGGCGTTAAGAATGACGTTGCGGATTACTTCAAACGTTCTTTTGAAGAAACAGGTGTTCTAGAGAAAGTCGTCATGTTTTTAAATTTATCCAATGATCCCATCATTGAACGTATCTTAACCCCCCGTTGTGCATTAACGGTTGCAGAGTACTTAGCGTATGAAAATGATATGCATGTGTTGGTCATCATGACCGATGTGACTTCTTATTGTGAAGCCTTACGTGAATTTTC
>CAZHIG010000039.1:0-1140 GCA_964532705.1 uncultured Erysipelotrichaceae bacterium | reverse complement strand
ACTTTAAACTTAGGATGGCATTTACTTTCATTACTCCCTAAATCGGAGTTGGATCGCGTATCCACAGATTTGGTTGAGCTCTATCATGACCATCACAATGCAGTGGCTTATTTCCTAGCTGCAACGGGTGGTGAACTTGATTCGGTTTTAAAAGAGGCATAGTCTATGGCCATAACTAAAGTATCCCCGACCAAAGGAAATTTACTCTCGACCAAAAAATCACTCTCATTGGCTAAACTTGGTTACGAGTTGATGGATCGAAAACGTAATGTGCTCATTCGTGAAATGATGCTTTTGGTGGATAAAGTTAAACTGTTGCGGGATGAGATATCTTCGGTTTATGCAGAAGCCTATCTCGCGTTACAACAAGCCAACATTTCGCTGGGGGTTGTCTCGGAAATTTCAAATGCAGTAACTGTAGAAACAGGTGTTCAAATTGTCTACCGTTCAGTAATGGGGGTTGAAATTCCTACTGTAAGTTGTCTTGAAACGGCTGTCCAATTTGAATATGGATTTGAAGAGTCTAATTCAAAGCTTGATGAAGCAACGATTAAGTTTAATCAAGTTAAGAAGATGACCATCTTACTGAGTGAAATTGACAATTCTATTTATCGCCTCGCTCGAGCCATTCAAAAGACACAAAAACGAGCCAATGCGCTTAAGAACATTGTCTTACCACAACTCAAAGATGATATTAAGTATATTTCTGAAGCCCTTGAAGAAAAAGAACGTGAAGAATTTACCCGTTTGAAAGTGATAAAGAATCAAAAAACTGCATAATGTGCAGTTTTTTTTAGGAAATCATCCCTAGAATTCACTACTATAAAGTATGAAACAGTACGACACAGAAGAACTCGAAACCTTATCGCAATATCATTTAAGATTCTACAAACGCTATTTAAAGAAAAGAAACTTCTACTCAGGTGCTCTTGAAGTTAAAGAAAGTACAGCCCCTTTTGAAAAATCCTATGTCTATACCATAGAACAAGCACTCGATGATCTTGACCATGATGAAAGAACCATTATCACCCATGAAAATCTAGAAAATGCGCCTAGAAATTGGTGGATGGATTATTACTCAAAGAGCACATATTATCGGATAAAACACAGAGCTTACAAGCGCTTTATTGATTGTCTACA
>CAZHIG010000038.1:0-8801 GCA_964532705.1 uncultured Erysipelotrichaceae bacterium | reverse complement strand
AGTTTCAAATCCCCGATTTTAATCTTGCCCATCTTCACCAAAGGAATATAGAAGAGAAGACTCAAGATGGCTGGGAGAACAAAATGCAATAAACCAACATTGATTAGGTTGTTTGTAGTAAAGCCCATATCGGTTAAAGTGGTTAAGGGACCCACTAAACCACTGGTTCCCATACCTGATCCTGCTGCCACATTGGTCATCTTGAAAACAACCGTAGCAATTGGCCCTAAAATAATAGAAGCTAAAGTAGGCGGAAGCAAAATCCATGGGTTTTTAACGATGTTTGGAATCTGCAACATTGAAGTTCCTAAACCGACAGAGATTAAACCAGGAGCTTTATTGTCTTTATAGCCAATCACCGCAAAACCCACCATTTGTGCAGCACAGCCCACCGTAGCTGCACCCGCTGCTAAACCACTTAAATTAAGCATAATGCCTAAAGCTGCTGAAGAAATTGGAGCGGTTAAGACTAAGCCCATGACCATGGATACAATGATTCCCATTAAGAAAGGTTGATAGGTGGTCGCCGTCACAATAATTTCACCTAAGAAACTCATTAAGGATGCGATGGCAGGGGATACAAAGAGGGCCACTAGGGAGCCCATAAATAAAGTTACAAAAGGTGTAACTAAAATGTCTAGTTTGGTTTCTTTAGAAACCAATTTACCAAATTCAATTGAAATTAATGCAGCAGTATACGATCCTGCTGGACCTCCAACACTGGCCCCTAACATCCCGGTGACGGCAGCGCTAAAGAGGACCAGAGGGGGCGCTTGTAGACGATGTGCAATGGCTACCCCAATTCCTGCGCCCATAAGTCCCATGGCGGTTGAACCAAGATTTATAAAGTGCGTAGAGTAAGTATTTTCTCCCCAAAGAAGAGCAGATTGTGTGCCTAAGGTTTTGAGGATTAAGCCAATGATTAAGGTTGAAAATAAGCCGAGTGCCATTGCACTTAAGGCATCAATAAAATAGAGTTTTGAAGAGAGTAAAACATTCTTTTTCGTTAGGAAATTTCTCATATTGACCTCATTTCCGATACACTATACCACCTTTAACTTGTGAATTAAATAGCAAGTAATGAATTTGTTTAAAAATCACTTTGACAACAAGGCATCGAAGAGGAATAGAGTTAAGGGGCATGATAAAATAAAACCATTAAGGAGAAAAACAATGAAAAAAATCTTTCATTTATTATTATTAGCAATCATAAGTTTAAGTTTAGTGGCCTGTTCTAATAGTGAGCCCAGCGTACGTGTGGCTTCGATGATTGATGCTGAAGGCAACATCTTAGGTCAAATGGTTTTGGCTGTTTTAGAAGATGCGGGGATTCCTACTGAAGATCGCACCAGTCTTGGAACTCCTGACATATTAAGAGCCGCTTTAGAAAACCATGAAGTTGATCTGATTATTGACTATACAGGTTCAGGTCAGTATTACCACCCTGAAGAAGCGAGTGATCCTAGTCTATGGAATGATCCACAAGTGGGCTATGAAACCACAAAAGCTCTCGATGAAGCTTTGGGCTTTATCTGGTTAAGCCCTGCTCCAGCCAATAACACAGAATCCATTGCTTTACGTCAAGAATTCGCGCAAGCCAATAATTTAGTTGACATGCAAGATCTCGCCGACTACATTAATGCCGGAAATCCTTTTAAGTTAATCGCTGCCGCAGGCTTTGTGGAAAATCCAATGGGTTTATTGGGCTTTGAAGACGCTTATGGTTTTAAATTATCCAGTGACCAACTGGTAGTCTTATCTTCAGGTAACACTGCGGAAATGCTTCAAGCCTTGGCCAACCAAACCGATGACATCAACGCCTCTTTGGTTTATGGAACAGATGGGGCCTTAACACAACTGAATTTGATTGTTTTAGAAGACCCTAAACATGTGCCACCGGTTTACTTACCTGCCCCAATCATTCGTCAAGACATCTTAGAAAACTATCCGGAGATTGAAAGCTTACTTAAGCCCGTTTTTGAATCTTTAGATTTAGTCACCTTACAAAGTCTTAATGAAAAAGTCGCTTATCAAGGGCTAAACGCCAAAGATGTGGCTATTGACTACCTTACGGAAAAACAATTTATTCAACCATGACCTCAATTCCGTTTCTAAAAAAAATCGCCTCAATTCTTTTATTGATCAGCCTTTTTTTAGATGCGGCTACATTTCAAGTCAGTCGCGTTGATTTAGGTCACAGTGTCTCACTGTATGAACTCTATCCGATTTATGCCTTGGTTTTAGTGAGTCTATTCATCTTTTTTAACAGTATTCCTTCATCCATCGTGATTAAACGATGGATTTTGTTTATGAATACGCTGATCCCAAGTTTAGTGATCACTGTACTCATGCAAACATCCTTTGCGCAAAGTGCAAATCGTATGAGCTTATCTTTGGGTTTTTACGTCCTTGTTTTAGCTCTACTGTTTTATGTCTACCAAGAAAAAAATGCTTGGCAATATGGATTATTTTTAGGGATGGTCATGTTGATCACAGTGTCTGTTCAAGACGGTTCAAAATTAAGTTTTGTCTTAGAATACCAAAACAATGCGCAAGCACTACTTAGAGAAAGTCTGACGCATCTAATGTTAGTGATGAGCTCAGTCGTCCTATCCATTCCAATCGCCTGGTGGATGGCAAAACTTGCTTATGAGAAACAAATCTTTAAAACCAGTCTAATGGCTTTTGTAAATTTTTTTCAAGTCATCCCAACCTTATCGTATTTAAGTTTATTGATGATTCCTTTAAGTCTTTTATCGTTAGCTTATCCTTGGCTTAGAAGTCTAGGGATATCAGGGATCGGGTTTACGCCTGCATTCATTGTCTTAAGTTCGTATGCATTGATGCCGATGATGACACAAATCTATGCAGGATTTGAATCCATTGATGCGTCCATTATCGAAGCAGCCAAAGGAATGGGTCTGAATTCAAAACAAGTGTTTAGACAAATTATGATCCCTTTAACTTTACCTAACTTTATAGTGGGATTACGAGTGGCTTTACTTCAAAATATATCTAGCGCTGTCTTGGCGGGTCTTGTCGGTGGAGGGGGTTTGGGGGCACTCATCTTTTTAGGTTTATCTCAATCTGCGACAGACTTGATTCTACTTGCGACACTGCCTTTAATGGCGATGAGTTATCTAAGTGAGCGCGTCTGTGATCAATTAGACACACTAGCCCATCTTAAAGGAGGCATATCTTGATCCGTTTAGAAAACATTACCAAACAATATGGAAATCAACTTGCGCTTAAAGATTTAACTTTAGAGATTCAAGAAGGAGAATGTTTGGTTTTAATTGGGCCTTCAGGCTGTGGCAAATCAAGCTTGCTTAAAACAGTCAATCGTTTGGTAGAACCCGATGCGGGTAAGATTTATCTTGATGGTGTGGATACCCAATCGATTGAAGTGACCACGCTTAGACGTCAAATGGGATATTGCATTCAAAATGTGGGTTTATTCCCTCATTATACCGTTGCGCAAAACATCGCTACCGTTTTAAAACTGATGAATGCCTCACAGGTAAAAATCGAAGATCGCGTTGATGAACTGATGGATTTGGTGCATTTACCCCAACAGCTTAAAGATAAGTATCCACATCAACTCTCAGGCGGTGAGGCACAAAGAGTGGGCGTCTGTCGTGCTTTAGCTGCCAATCCTAAAATCTTACTCATGGATGAACCTTTTGGTGCTGTCGATCCCTTAAATCGTGAACGCATTCAACACGAATTTAAAAAACTTCAAACCCGTCTAAAGAAAACAGTTTTATTTGTTACCCATGATTTGGAAGAAGCCATCTTGTTAGGAGATCGCATTGCGCTTATGCATGAGGGAGAAATCCTTGAACTCAAGAGTCCAAAAGCGTTGGCCAAATCGACAAATCCTCAAGTCTTAGATTTTATTGGAAAAGATTATTTTGTCAAAGTGCTCAACCATGATTTTGTGGATGTGCTAAGCCTAGAGAAAACACTCAACACACAGAATGCTTTTATCTTTGAAGAAAAATTGTCATTAAAAGCAGTCTTAGCACTTTTGTTGAAACATGACCGTATTCTTTATCACTCACAAGAGTCTTATTTTGAAGTTAAATTACAAAACATCATTGAATACTTAAGGAATGACAATGATTAAAAAGATAATTTATCCTGCACTTATTATTGCTTGGGTACTTAATGAAGCTTTTATCATGGAAGCTTTAACGTTGCTTTTTGGCAAAAGTGCGCAACTGATCCAAAGGGATAGTCTACTTAACCTTACCCTTCAACATTTGCTTTTGGTGATGATAGCGTTTGTGTCCGCACTCTTTCTTTCTTTGGTGTTGGCTTTTCTAAGTTTAAAATCGAAGTCAAATGAACTCAAAACACTGATTCTTAATTTCTCTGCCTTTGCACAAAGCATCCCCAGTGCTGTGGTGATGGCTTTATCCATTCCACTTTTAGGGTACGGCAATGCGCCGATCCTATTTGCGCTGATCTTGTATGCGATTTTACCCATCCTTAGAGCCATTCTTGTGGGCTTAGACTCAAGCCCCATACAATTGGTAGAAGCGGCGTATGGTTTGGGTTTAAGTGAGGCTCAAGTCTATCAAGAACTTAAGTTTCCTCTAGCCATGCCTAGCATTTTAGCGGGGATAAAAACTGCTTTAATCGTTCTAATATCAGCAGCAACTTTAGGCGCAACCGTTGGCGCAGGTGGTCTTGGGGTCTGGATCATTGCTGGGATACGTTCACGCAATTATGTCTTGGTCATCCTTTCTAGTGTACCCATCCTTTTAATGGCCGTATGGGTTGACCAAATCTTCAGTGTCAAAAATCAAATTGAATTGGAAAACATTGCCAGGTAAACATGTTAAGTTATTATCATGATTGTCGATAAACTCAAAGAATTAAACAATGTGACCACTCAAGAACAAGCGGTCATTGACTACATCTTAAAAGAGCCTTGGAAGATCTTAGACATCAGCATTCATGATTTATCCCTAGTGACGTACACCAGTGCCGCCACCATTGTACGTCTCACAAAGAAATTAGGGTTTAAAGGCTACAGTGAGTTTAAGTATCATTTTGCCTCAGAATATGGGCTCATGATGTTTGAACACGAGAAGGACAGTGATGCTTTAGTAAGCGCAGACATGAAGAGTGATGAACTGATTGAACGCTTGCCCATGTTGTATCTCAAAGTGATTGAACAGACTAAAACATTTATGGATCGTCTAGCCCTCATTCGTTCAAGTAATCATCTATTGAATGCGGATCACATTCATGTCTATGCGACAGGAATCGCTTATCCTGTAGGTCTTATCTTTGAGCACAAGATGGCTGAAATCGGATTTAAGGTCTCGATCCACAATGCGATGAATTGGTCACAAATAGGTCAAATCAAATCAAAGGGTGAAAAGCTCTATTCGATCTTGATTACCTTAACAGGAAACAACTTTAGTATGGATGAAATTGCAAAAAAGCTTCATGGTTTAGACTTTCCATTCTTGTTGATTTCTGCCAACAGTGAGCTGAAAACAAAAGTCTTTGCGACAGAGTTTTTTAGACTTTATTGGTCACAACGAGATGAGCTTTCAAGTACACGTTATGTCTTTGCGTTACAGTATGTCTTAGATCATTTAGTTTCGATGATGATGATTAAGCGTCATCCAGAACTTCTCAAAGCTTTTGATCAAGTGAAAGAAGTGTTCTTTGAAGAAAGAAATAGAACAAAAAAGTAAGCATGAGCTTACTTTTGTTTTGGATAGGGATTTGGACCCACCATCGGATGAGGCACATAAGCTTCTTCTAAATAAACACATTCTTCAAGACTTAACTTCACACTTAACGCTTTAATTGCATCATCGATATGGGATTGCTTCGTGACCCCTACAATGGGAGCTACAATTCCTTCTTGGGCATAGAGCCATGCCATGGCAATTTGAGACTTTGATACATTTTTCTTTAAGGCAAGTTCTGCGACACGGTCGATTATAACTTGATCGCTTTCCATCATTTTTCCATATTTGCTTTCCTGTGTTTTATCCGTTTCCAAACGTTTAGAACTTTCTTCTTTTGATTTGACCAAACGTCCAGAAGCTAAGGGACTGTATGGGGTTAGCGCAACTCCATTTGCCTTGCAGTAGGGAATCATTTCACGCTCTTCTTCGCGATACATTAGATTGTAGTGGTTTTGCATGGAGATGAATTTGGTCCAACCATTTTTTTCTGCCACCGTTTGCATGGCTTGAAATTGCCAAGCATACATTGAACTGGCCCCAATGTAACGTACTTTTCCACTGACGACCAAATCATGAAGTGCCCGCATGGTCTCCTCAATCGGGGTGTTGTAGTCAAAGCGATGAATAATGTAAAGATCAATATAATCGGTTTGAAGTCTTCTTAAGGATTCATCACATTCAAATAAGATGGCTTTTCGAGATAAACCATGTGTGTTTTGTCCTTCTCGCATAGACATATAAACTTTAGTTGCGATGACCACATCTTCTCTTTTTGCATATTTCTTTAAAGCTTTTCCTAAGAATTCTTCGGAACTGCCCAATGAATAAATATTGGCTGTATCAAAGAAATTAATCCCTTGATCTAGCGCATATTTAACCAGTTTTTCACTTTCATTTTCATCGATTACCCAAGAATGAATCCAATTTCGATTAATGTCTCCCATTCCCATTGTTCCCATACAAATTTTAGAGACTTCTAAACCAGAATTTCCAAGTTTGACATATTCCATCGTATGTCCTCCTAATGTCAAATTCATCTTAAACCTTAGAGTAGACTCTAAGTCAAATGAATTATGATAATATTACTTGCATTTGTCCCCACTTATTGACTATTGTAGAACCATAGAGGTAAACACATGTCAGAACTTATTCATTCGGCCATCGAACTGGTAGGAAATACCCCCATTTTAAGAC
Source organism: uncultured Erysipelotrichaceae bacterium (assembly GCA_964532705.1). GTDB lineage: Bacteria > Bacillota_I > Bacilli_A > Erysipelotrichales > Erysipelotrichaceae > UBA2212. The sequence continues at coordinate 1,890 of CAZHIG010000038.1, read as the reverse complement.
TTCATAAACTCGAAAACTTTTTAAACTTAGACTATGAATTGTATGCAAAGTTAGAAGAATATAATCCAGCAGGATCGGTTAAAGATCGCATTGCGAAAGCCATGATTGAAGATGCGGAAGCCAAAGGGCTTATTCGTCAAGATACAGTGCTTATTGAACCCACCAGTGGCAACACTGGGATTGGCTTAGCAGCCATCTCAGCCATGAAAGGCTACCGTATCATTCTTGTGATGCCTGAAAGCATGTCCATTGAACGTAGAAAAATACTCAAAGCATACGGTGCTGAGTTAGTGCTTACAGAGGCTTCTTTAGGGATGAAAGGTTCGATTGCGAAAGCAGAAGAACTCTTAAAGGAAATCCCAAATAGTTTCATGCCTTCGCAATTTGACAATCCAGCCAATCCGAATGTTCATTACCTAAGCACAGGTAAAGAAATCTATGACACCCTTGAAGGACAAGTTGACGTCTTTGTAGCAGGCATTGGAACCGGTGGAACCATCAGTGGCGTGGGTAAATACCTGAAAGAAAAAAACCCAAAGATCCAAGTGATTGCAGCTGAACCTAAAGACTCGCCCATCTTATCAGAAGGTAGAGTTGGCCCCCATAAGATTGCGGGATGGGGACCTGGGTTTGTACCTAAAAATTTAGATACTAAAATCTACGATGATATAACAACGGTGTCTACAGAAGAAGCTTTTGCGATGGCTCGCTTATGTGCCACAAAAGAAGGTTTACTCTTAGGGATTTCAAGTGGAGCAGTCTTACATTGTGCGCTAGACTATGCGAAAAAACATGCTTTAAAAGGCAAAAAGGTCGTAGTTTTATTCCCAGACAATGGAGAACGCTATTTATCCACCGCATTGTATGAATAAGTTTAGCCTTTTTACACAAAAGGAGTAGAATATAAATTAATAAGTGGTGAAACATGAAAAAAGTCGCAATCTTTTATTTTAGTCATTCAGGTAATACCAAGACACTTGCAGAGAAAATTAAGAAGCTCACCCAAGCTGAACTTTTTGAAGTGGTACCTGCTAAAACCTATCCCAGTTCATACATGGACTCTGTTGAGCAAGCCAAACAAGAAGTGATGAAAAATGCGAAACCAGAGCTAGCCTCAATCATTCCAGATGTCTCTTCGTTTGACTTAATCATCTTTGGTTATCCCAACTGGTGGGACACCTTTCCAAAACCCATCGCGAGTTTAATTGATGGCTTAGATCTTAAAGGGAAAGAAGTGGCTGCCTTTTGTACCCATGAAGGCTCACGCTTAGGCACATCCATTCAAGATTTATCCAAACAATGTAAGGGATCAACTGTCTTAGAAAGCATTGCGATACGTAACTCAAATATCCACAACTGTGATAAAGATTTGGATGCATGGGTGCATACCATTCTAATCGACTGAACCATTGTTTCACGATTATACATACTATTTGGAGTCATTGATGAAGTATTGTTTCAATACCATTAAAGGCTCTTTTTTTATGTAAGCGGTTAACCTATGATGGCTTTAGTCGTTAGGACTGAAGAAATGAAATGCGCCCTAAGCGGTAATCGTGGATCAATTAAGATAACTCACTTGCCCAGTGTGACCTCGAATACAACTCAATATGCATTTCATTTTCTTTACCTAAGACCTATTTCTGAAAGGGGAAATAAAATCATGGATGGTTTGACAAGAGTATTAGAAGAAAAGTTTTTGCCAATCGCTGCTGCGATGCAACAAAACCGTTATCTCATGGCTTTACGTAATGGTTTAGTTGTATCACTACCTGTTAACATCGTTGGCTCATTCGTTATCGTTATTGCTGAACTCCCTGTGGATGCTTATCAAAACACAATGGTTTCAATTTTCGGTGAAAACTGGAAATGGTGGAACTGGCCTGTTAT
>CAZHIG010000037.1:7147-8952 GCA_964532705.1 uncultured Erysipelotrichaceae bacterium | reverse complement strand
GAACCGTTAGTTTTGACTCCAATGGCGGTTCATCGATCAATGACCAAGTTTTACAATATCAACAAGTTGCTTCTGTACCCTCTGCACCTACACGCTCTGGGTATACCTTCGCTGGTTGGTTTAGCGATGATACGACTTTTGCGAATGCGTATGACTTTAATAGTGCTGTCACAAGCAATACGACATTGTATGCAAAATGGACAACTAATCCGTACAGCATCACCTATTCTTTGAATGGGGGAACAGCGACGACGGTGAACAGTTACACCATCGAAAGCCCAACCATCACACTGCCTAGCCCAAGCAAGACAGGCTATACTTTTGTTTCGTGGCATTCGACGTCTAATTTTAGTGATCAAGCCGTAACACAGATCACTTTGGGTTCAACGGGTAATAAAACCTTCTATGCGAAATATACTCCAATTACTTATTCAATTTCTTACAGTTTAAATGGCGGAACTGCCACAACGCAAAACAGCTACACCATTGAGTCCTCCGACATTGATTTACCCAATCCAGTAAGAAGTGGGTATAGCTTTGTGGGTTGGTATGACAATGCCAACTTTACCGGCTCCAGCATTCCATCCATCCCAGAAGGCAGTTATGGCAATAAAGCCTTTTATGCCAAGTGGACGACCAATGCGTACACCCTTACATACAATCTTAATGGGGGCAGTGCATCTACGGTTTCTTCCTATACAATCGAAACACCTAGCTTGACCTTGCCAACACCCATTAAAACAGGATACAACTTTGTTAGATGGGAAAATGGAGTGCGCAACACCGTCACAAGCATTCCACAAGGATCGATTGGCAATCAAAGCTTAACAGCGATTTATACGCCAGTCATTTATTCCATTACGTATAACCTGAATGGGGGAAGTGCTTCGACCGTTTCAACGTACACGATTGAATCCAATCGCATTGATTTACCTTCTCCAACTAAAGTTGGCTATACCTTCAATCGTTGGATTGATCATTCAAACAATACTGTTTCAAACATTCCAAGTGGAAGCATCGGAAATCGTGATTATACGGCCATTTTCGATATTAATTCCTACTCTGTTTCATTCAATACCAATGGGGGTTCTTCAATCAACCCTGCTTCTGTTGTCTACAATACGTATCTTACTCAACCCCAAGATCCAATCAAAGATGGCTATACCTTTGAGGCCTGGTATGAAGATGCAAATTTCAATCAAGCGTTTGACTTTAATCAATCACGGATCACCCATGCGAAAACGTTGTACGCCAAATACAATGTCAATACCTATACCCTAGAGTATGAACTGGACGGAGGCATTGCGACCAATCCTAGCACCTACACCATCATCAGTTCAAACATCGTCCTCAATCGTCCTACGAAGACAGGCTTTAGTTTTGTGGGATGGTATGATACGCCAAACTTTACGGGTAACGCCATCACTCAAATCAGTACGGGCACTTTTGGGAACAAGACCTTGTATGCAAAATTTGAAAATGCGCTGTTTAGTTTAAACTATGACGCCAATGGAGGTTTCTTTGTCCCAGAAACCGATGTGATCTTTGGGGAAACAATCCCAACATTACCGATTCCTCGACGTGATGGTTATCGTTTTGAAGGTTGGTACAGTGATGTGGCCTTATCCAATCGTTTTACCACTACAATCATGCCTTCACGCGACCTTAATCTCTATGCGAAGTGGTCTTTGATCCAATATGGTTTAACGTACGATACTCAAGGTGGAGTGCATTCAAACCCAAGTACTTACTCGATATTGAATGGCTTTAATGAAAATGAATATAAAAAAACAGAATGGTTGGGT
>CAZHIG010000037.1:3930-7137 GCA_964532705.1 uncultured Erysipelotrichaceae bacterium | reverse complement strand
GAGCTCGTCTTTGTGGCTCAATATCGACTTGCGGAAAGAATGGGCAGTTTCGCCAACTTCTCACTTAGTGAACTAACATCAGAGTCTGCCAGCTTTAGTTTTGCTTTAGCGGATGAAGGGAATCCACGATACACCAGTTTTAGATATACCTTAAATCATCCAAATCTAGGTACCGTTCAAAGTGGTAGTATCAATGGTTCAAGCTTTACCCTCAGTGGACTAGAAGCTTATGTAAACTATTCCATTACTTTAATGGCAACCAATGGTTTATCCAGAATTGAAACCAGTTTAAACTTTACACCACGATTAACGGATACCGACAACGATGGGATCCCCGATGTGCGAGATGCCTATCCAAATGATCCAAAGAAATCGTATAAGGTTGAAAATCTCAATCCAGAACTTACTCCAGTGCGTGCTTTGGTTGCAGATGGCAATACGTCATCAGAAGTTTCCATTCGCATTGATCCAAAAGACTTAATGGGGACTTCAGCGTCCGACACCATTTTATTGGTCATGGGTTCAACCCAATTTGTGATTCCAGTTGCCATCTTAGACTCTATGATTGCGAAATCACTCAATGAAGAAACGTATCTGTCTTTAAAGGTTGAACCTCAACTTCTAAATACGGACATTCCAGAAGATCTTTTAGATCCTGAAAACAGCACCATCGTCAAAGCTTTTGATTATCTACTCATGCAGGTGGATCAAGATGGCAATGAAACGCAAATTCATGAACTGGGTGGCAAGATTAAAATCGGTGTCGATCTCAACACGATTGTTGGTGAGTATGATCCAGAAAATCTAGAAGTGTACTACTATGATCCAGAAGATGGATCGTTGCAGGTCATGTCAGCTACCTATGATCCAATTAATCATTCGATGGTCTTTATGACCGATCACTTCAGTTATTATGTCTTAGGTGTGAAGAAAGAAAATGACCCAACTAAGACTACATTGCAGTTGATCTTCCTTGCTATCTCACTCATTCTTGCCTTTGTCTATTGGTTTAAAAAGAATTTTAGTATCGTGAAGAAATAATAAAAGCACTTCGATTTGAAGTGCTTTTTGTTTAGATGTTTGAAATATCGATGTCTTTACGTACTCTTGAGTAATCGGTCAAATCTACGCTTTCAACGGGGATTACTTTTGTTCCTGCCAATAAGTCATGGAAACTTCGACGTTCTTTTTGAAAGAGGGCGTATAAGACAGAGGCCGTGAATACGACGCCCATCGCTTGTCCTATCGTAATGCTTAAACTTTCACCTAAGTATTGAAAGTAGAATAAATACATCACAGCCCCGGTGAAGGAGACAAAGGGGAAGCCTTCTAAAATCATTCCCACAAAACGTAAACTGTAATTCAGTAAACCTGCTTTGGAATCATCAGCACGGACAATTTTGAGTCCAATTAAACGTTTTCCATAAGTTTGACCTTCATGAATGTAGAGTGGAAAGAAAATTTGGTAGAAGACCGCGATTCCAATGATGGCTAAAATCGTTGGGATTTGAATGGCTTTAGGAAGAACGGCAATGTTGATGTCTGTTCCACCGGGAACCAAACCCATAAAGTAGACTGCCATCCAAACAAATAAGATGAGAAGATTTTCCACAATCACTTGAATAAAGTGATCAATGAAGTAAGCCCCCATGCGATTGAAACGTCCACCTTTACGACGTTTTTCTTCGCGTTCTTTTAGATTGTCTAAAGCGAGAAATTTTTTTAAGTTCATTCTTTTCCTTGTTTTGTCAAAATGACAATGGTGTTCGCAATATAATCATGAAACATTTGACGAGATGGACGAATGATCATGATGGTTGCTGAGACTAAAGTTACCATCACATAAACCGTGGTGATGTAACCAGCAAAGCTAGCCGGCATGCCTAAGAGTCCAAAAATCTCTAATACATATAAGGATGCGATCATGACGAGACCTTCACCCAATAAAGCAAATAGAGAACGAATCAGTAGCGTCACTAAGGTAACGTCAGTTCCATTCACACGAATCATTCTTAGACCCATCAGTTTCTTCCCAATGGTTGAACCTTTCAATTCTCCTTTATAGAAGTAGACAGGCACAACTGTGAAATAAAATAAAGAGACCAAAATCAGCAAACCATACAAGAGCACTTGCATTCCAGTGCTTGCCCCTTCAAAGTCATAAGCGCTTTGTAGACTGGTGATGGCGATGGCTAATACAAAATACAAGATAATGTAATCGATTAAGAAAGCCCCCAAGCGCTTAAGATTTGGCGCAGTCAGCACAGATTTAGTGTTCACAACTTTTTGTTTAGAGTTTGTCATGTTTACCTCACTTGGTCATTATACTAAATCAAACCATCTCATACAATAAGCGACAATTGGCAAGATGTGCCAAAAATGTAAACGCTTAGATTCTTGTAAGCGTTCGCATAATTTGGTATATTACTGTTAGTATACCTACAACACTACAGGGAGGATTAGGATGCGTAAGATTATGTTATTCTGTGCAGCCGGTATGTCAACAAGCTTATTGGTTAGCAAGATGCAAAAAGAAGCAGAAGCTCGTGGCATTAATGATTTGAAGATTTGGGCTGTTGGTCAAGCTGAATATGAACGCGAATTGGCAGACGTTGATGTTTGCTTACTTGGCCCACAAGTTCGTTTCCGTTTGAAAGAAGCTCAAGAAAAAGGTGGCAAAGCTGGTGTTCCAGTGGATGTTATCAACATGATGGATTATGGATCATGCAATGGTCCTAAAGTCTTAGACCAAGCCCTCAAATTGATGGCTGACATGCCTAAAAAATAATGACGTTTAAAGGTGCTGTTTAAAATTGGCACCTTTTTTCATGTGTTTGGCACACTTGTTTAAAGTCGTATTGCTATAATGTAACCGTTACCAAAGTGCAATGCACAAGAAAGGACACTTATGAGTAAAAAAGGCATTAAGATTGTTACCATTGGTGGGGGATCATCCTACACACCAGAGCTTGTAGAAGGTTTTATTAAACGTTATGATCACTTACCCGTCGAAGAATTATGGTTAGTGGATGTTCCAGCTGGAGAAGAAAAACTGAATATTGTTGGCGCATTGGCTAAACGTATGGTTGAAAAAGCAGGGGTTCCCATTAAAATCCATCTGACTCTCGATCGTCGTTCAGCCTTAAAAGGCGCAGACTTTGTTACCACACAATTACGGGTTGGACAACTCGATGCTCGTATCTTGGA
>CAZHIG010000037.1:0-3830 GCA_964532705.1 uncultured Erysipelotrichaceae bacterium | reverse complement strand
GGTTTAAATCATATGGTCTATGGTCACAACGTCTATTTAGATGGTGTTGACATCACCAAACAAGTGGTTGATAAGATCAAAGGCTCAGCAGCATCGATGAAAAACATTCATGCCAATCCTTGGGGTGTAGAATTCTTAGAAGGATTAGGTGTCATGCCTTGTGGTTATCACCGTTACTACTACCAAGCAGAAACAATGTTGGAACACATGCTTGAAGATGCGAAGAAAGGTGAAAGCCGTGGTCAAGTGGTTAAAGGGGTTGAAGCCGATTTATTTGAAAAATACAAAGACCTTAACCTTAAAGAAAAACCAAAAGAACTTGAAAAACGTGGGGGTGCTTACTACTCTGATGCAGCCTGCAACCTCATTGCTTCAATGTATAACGATACCAAAGACATTCAACCTGTTAACACCATCAACCGTGGTGCCATTAGTAATCTTCCCCTAGATGCAGCTGTAGAAATTTCTTGTGTCATCACCAAAGCTGGACCCCGTCCACTCGCTTTTGGTCCACTGCCTGCAGCGGTCAATGGTTTGGTTCAATCCATCAAATCCTTTGAACAAATTGCTTCAGATGCGGCTGTGACCGGTGACTATAACACAGCACTTGTAGCGATGACCATCAACCCATTGGTCAGAGATGAAGCCAAAGCCAAAGTCATCTTAGATGAAATGTTGGAAGCGCATAAACAATACCTTCCACAATTCTTTAAAAAATAAGCCTAAGATGGCCCATCTATTGGGCCATCTTTCTTCTTATGACAAACACTAAAAAAATGGTTGTATTCGATTGGGATGATACACTCTTTGATTCAAAGACTCAAAGCATGCCTGAATCCAATCAATACGCCTTAGAGCAATTACATTTAAATCCTGATGTCACTGTTGTCATCGCTTCAGGTCGAGCTGCTTTCTACTTTAAGCAAAGAGGCTATTACTTTGATGGCTATGTCACCAACAATGGTCATTATGTGGAAGCCAATAACCATATTATTGAAGAAGTTTTCGTCGATCCAGCTGTTTTGAATCAACTCATAGATTTACTCAAGCCAATGGGTGGAAGTGTCTATGGGGTGCATTCTAATTTAGGTGTTAAGAAATATTTAGAACCTACAGATGAAAATATTCTAATGCATGCGTCTTTTGCCCAACTCAAAGATTATGGACAAGAGAATCCTGATATTGAGAAGACACACATCTTACTTGTGGGTTTTGACCCTAAGTATCAAAGCTTGATTGAAGAAACATTCCCTACATATCATTTTCATCGATACAATGGATACATGTTGGATGTGATTCCCTCTCATACCAATAAATTGGTGGGGATTCTACGTTTGGCGAAAGCTTTAGGGATTTCAAAAGAAGACATCATTGCCTTTGGGGATAACGACAATGACATTGAGATGTTAGAAGGGGTGGGACTTGGGATTGCCATGGGCAATGCTAAGGATACTGTTAAACAAAAAGCTAAAAGAGTTACGGATTCAATCCTTGAATCAGGTATCCTCAATGCTTGCATACAACTAAAACTCATCAAGGAGAAACTATGAGACTCATTGTAAATTCAGACGATTATGGACTTACTAGAGGTGTAAACCTCGCCATCATCGAAGCGTTAAATCATGGAATTCTAAGATCAACCACAGCCATGGTCAACATGCCTGCGATTGATCACGCTGCAGAACTCTCTAAACTTAATCCAAGTTTAGGGGTTGGTTTGCATCTTGTTTTGACAGCTGGAAAACCCGTTGCATCTGGACACAAGACCATCGTTGATGAAAAGGGTGATTTCTTAAAAGGTTCAGTCCTTATGAAAAAAGAAGATGTGGATACTGAAGAAGTCTACACTGAATACAAAGCACAGATGGAGCGTTTTATTCAAATCTTTGGACGCAAACCCACTCACATTGATGGTCATCATCACAGTCACACTTTACCCACAACGCGTGATGCTGCACTACGTTTAGCCAAAGAATATGGGATTGAGTATGTCAGACATCTAACAACCGATACGGTTTTCATTCATGATTTCTACAATGACAAAGTCAGTGTGGATGATGTTATTTCGATGCTTGAAGCAAATAAAGAAGCCAAACAAGTTGAACTCATGGTGCATGTGGCTTTCATTGATGTTGCGCTGATGAAAATATCTTCTTATAATTTAAAGAGAATGGAAGAGCTTCAAACCTTGACTTGTCCAAAAGTTTTGGACTATGTACAAAACAATGGCATTGAACTGACCCATTTCTAGGAGAAAATCATGAAAAAAGTTGCTATCATCAGTCGTAAATCCAATCAAACCGATGCCTTTATGGTTGCGGTCGAAATGCGAAAAGAAAAAGGTGAAATGCCCTACGATGTTAAACTCATCCTACATCCTGCTTTCAAAGAAGCGGTCGATGAGTTTGCCCCAGATTTTGCCATCTTAGGTCCAGAGACCATTGTTTGGCAAAAAGAGATCACCGATTACCTACAAAGCAAAAATATCCCATTTTTACTGGCCAAAGGATCCCACTTTGCGACACGCCAAGTGGAAGCCATCTTTGGGCTAATAAAGCTTTAAAATAAGGGTTTAATGAAAAGAATGGAAAAACCATTCTTTTTTTATGTCCTACATCGTTGTAATTTTGGCAAGATTTTTCACACAATTTTCCACAATTGGTCTTGTGTTATGTAAGCGCTTTGATTATGATATTCACAGAGGCATTACGCCTTCCAGCATAGATGTCACACTGGGCAAGTGAGTTAGATATGCTGATCCATTAAATTCCGAAAGGGGAAAATTAAAACTATGGATGGTTTGACAAGATTTTTAGAAGATAAGTTTTTGCCAATTGCTGCAGCGATGCAACAAAACCGTTACCTCATGTCTTTACGTGATGGTTTAGTTGCTTCATTACCTGTAAACATCGTTGGTTCATTCGTTATCGTTATTGCTGAACTTCCAGTTGACGCTTACCAAAATACAATGGTATCGATCTTTGGCGAAAACTGGAAATGGTGGAACTGGCCTGTTATCTTCACTTCTACCATGGGTATCGTTGCCTTAATTGCTGTTATGGGTGTAGCATATGCGCTTGCTTCGTCTTATGGACGTAGAGCTCTACCTGCTGCAGCTATGGCTGTATCTGGCTTCTTTATTCTTACTGTTCAACAAGAAGCTGGTGGCTTTGCTACTTCATCATTTGGTTCACAAGCTTTATTCACAGCGATGATCGTCGCGATCGTTACTGCTGAAGTTTATAACTGGACCATTGAAAAGAACATCGTTATTAAATTGCCTGAACAAGTGCCTCCTGCCATTAGTTCTCAATTCGTTGCTTTGATCCCTGCAACTTTCACAACCATTTTGTGGACTGTTGTACGTTACGTCTTTGCACAAACTGATTACGCTTCATTTGGTAACTTCGTTCTACAAGTATTACAAGTACCTCTTACTGCTTTGGGTACAGGTGTTATCGGTACGGCTGTTGCTGTATTCTTCAACTCTGCATTCTGGTTCGTTGGTATTCACGGTGCTGCGATTGTTGGTTCCGTATTCAATCCTATTTGGCAAGCTGCAACCTTGGACAACTTGGCTGCCTTCCAAGCTGGAACTGAAATTCCTAACATCGTAACCGCTGAATTTATTAATAACTTGATTTATCAAGGTGGATCAGGTGCTACCTTATCCTTAGCCTTCATCATGGCTTTCTTGGCTAAATCACAACAAATCAAGTACATTGGACGCTTGTCCATCGGTCCTGGTCTATTCAACATCAATGAAACGGTCACATTCGGTTTACCCATCATTATGAATCCAATGATGATGATCCCATTCTTTTTAGCAC
>CAZHIG010000036.1:8221-9078 GCA_964532705.1 uncultured Erysipelotrichaceae bacterium | reverse complement strand
TGATCTCCTGTTTCTTATTATGAAGAACAACATGGGTTTATTGTTGATTAATTCTACAATGAATTACGATAGATATTTATCTGTATAAATAAGGCTGTGTTAGGATATAGATATGAAAATCATTTGTCCAAACTGTGGATTGAACAACATCATGAATATTGAATATGGTAACCCAGATGAAGCTATGATTCGACGCATTGAAGCTGGTGAAATCCTACATGGGGGTTGTGCCATCGATGGTTTAATGCAGAACTATTATTGTTTAGATTGTGATACGCGTTTTGATTTAACATCTTCTCAACACTTTCTTGAATCCATAACAAGCATCACAGTGAGTGTTGGACGCTCACATTATGATGTTCGCATTCAAGACTCAGAAGTCCTAATAAATGGCTTAAAAATCAATCTAGATAAAACATTATTTTTAAATGAAATTTCCATATTTGGATTAGAATTTTGGAACCATACGCAGAGTCATCATCCTGATGTCCATATTGAATGTCCCACATATTTTATGGACCATATAGATGTAGATTTTGATGTCCATATTCCATACCATTTTGAAGCGTTTAGAATCTATCTTGAATATCTAAAAGAAAATGCCTCCTAGAGGCATTTATTTGTATAAGATGGCTTCATCCAGACCATCGTTTTCGATTAAGTGAACTTTGATGTCCTCATCACTGGATGTGGGAATATTTTTCCCAACATAGTCAGGACGGATTGGAAGTTCACGATGACCTCGATCAATCAAGACGGCTAAGGCGATGCGTTTTGGTCTCTCGATGTTTAGAATCGCATCCAGGGCTGCCCGAATTGTGCGTCCTGTATACAGAACATCATCTACAACGATCACC
>CAZHIG010000036.1:0-8211 GCA_964532705.1 uncultured Erysipelotrichaceae bacterium | reverse complement strand
CGTAGGGGCAACATCATCTTTTTGTCGAACTTTATCATCTCGAAAATAAGTGATGTCGAGTTCAGCAACAGGTATTTGAATGTTTTCGAGTTCTTCAATTCGCACCGCAATTCGCTTAGCTAAGGTAATCCCACGGGTTTTGATGCCCACCAAAACTAAGTCATTTAAATTTTTATTTTGTTCAATGATTTCAAAACTGATGCGAGTTAAGGATCTTTTTAAAGCATCCGCATCTAAGATGATTTTTGCGTTCATGGTTCAACTGTAAAATGCGATGCGTGGCTTGTCAAGTTATCTAAAGATGAAGGCCAAGGCTAAGAAGACAAGTGCAAAGATCAACAGCATCCATTTGTAATTTTTCTTGCCCATTTTCTCAATAAAGAATCGAGTTTTTGGATTGCCTTCATAAAAAATCGGCATTTCGATAAAATAAGCCACAAAATACAAAACAGATACCAAAAAGAAGAAAATCGCTAATGTGTTCATATTGACCTCCTAGAGCGATGTGTCTCTAAACCGTTTATACAGTAAAACGGTTAAAAGTAGATTATAAGCAAATCCAATGAGAATATATAAGCTTGTGTTTAAAGGCATACTGATGAGTCCAGCATCCATCATTGGTTTAAGGGCTTCATATTGAAAAGCTTTAAAGACCCAAAATGCAGGCGCAAAGGCAAAAAGCCATTGCTTAATGTCTAAGAAGAAAAAAGAGACGATGGGGAATATCAATAAGAATCCTGAACCTTTCATGGCCATAAATCCTTCTACTTTATTAGAGGCTAAAGCATTGATGATGAAGGCATGGATGGGCACTTGAAGGGAGCTGAGTAAACTTAAGACAAAGAAAAGACCAAGATTCATTTTAAAGTCAATAAATGCATAAATAACAAAATTAGACAGAACACTAAGCGCTGTGATGAAAGCAACTTTAAACCATACATAAGTTTTTATGTTTAAAGGTGAGATTTTAATCGAAACAAAGACATGATCATCACGATCATCCATGATGGAAAAACCAGCCATAGCGCCAAAGATTAAACCAGAGACGATACCAAAGGTAATGATCAACATCGAAACCAAAGAAGCTTCAATGTCTGTTTTATCAAGAAGAAGTCTTCCAAGAGCTCCCATCATAAATGGATATAACAACAAAATAAGTGTCATTTGATCTCTTATGATATTTTTAAATTCAAATTTCATGAGTCGGGCAAACATGCTTACACCCCTAAATCTTTCGTAGCATAGCCTTTAAAATTAGGTAATACCAATAGATAATACAGAGCAACGGAAAGCCCTAACATGTATAACACATCTTTAAGATAAGCAACCAAATCTATGTTTTCCAAAAATGAAACATTGAGCAGTCTCAAACTGACTTCGGTAGGCATCCAATAGAGTTTTGATGTCCATGATGCATCTAAGATTCCAATTTGAATGAAGAGTGTAGGCATCACCAACACCAACATCATCAACATGTAGTTGATAAGCAGTGCTGTAAAATCTTTTGACACGTAACTCAGTAAAATGCCGATGAATACATAATAAGCACTGACCAACAGAATGCCTATAAAAAGCCAATGAATGGAGATTTGATAATCTTTTATGAAATACATTGATCCTAAGATAATCGTAAATATAATCCACAGATTAAGAATGTTGACGATGATTTTACTGAGGATGTAATCTGATTCTTTCATCGGTGAAATCAACATGGATGAAATGGTGTGTTCTTTCTTTTCAAAGAAGAGTTCTGCACCGATGAGTAATGAGGTCATGGCTGAACTTTCCATTAAGAAGATAAAAGGTAAAAATAAAGTGAATTCTTCTTTACTTAAGAAAGCACCGATTCCTACCCAAACCATAGCTACAACAAAGGAAGCAGTAAAGAGATTGTATTTAGTAAGGCGTAAAAACTCACTTTGTACAAGATGTTTAAGCTTGTTCATTGAGTTGTATCCCGGTGACTTGAATAAAGATGTCCTCAAGTGTTGTTTCACCACTATGAATGGTTTCAATGTCGTGTTCTTTTAAGAATTTCGCAAAGCTGGCTTTCTTGATGTCTTCCATCTTAAAAGTCTCTAAATGTGTTGTACCTTCGATCTTGTGTTCAACACTAACGGTTTTTTGACCATATTTAATCTTTAAATTTCGAGGAGAATCCATTTCGATGATCTTACCATGGGCAATAAAAGCCACGCGATCACAGAGCTCATCGACATCACTCATGATGTGAGAGGTGAGAAAGACCGTTCCTCCTGCTTTCGCAAATTCAAGAATCATGTCTTTGACAATGCGTGCATTCTTAGGATCTAAACCATTGGTCGGTTCATCTAGAAATAGCATTTTTGGTTTGTTTAAAAGGGCACGCACTAAATTGAGCCGAATTTTCATCCCTTTTGAGAAATCACCCACCATTTTGTTGCGCTCTTCCCACAGTCCAACTTGTTTAAGGAGTGCTTCAACATCCGCATTTTGTTTATAGAGCTTTTGGAAGAAGTCTAGATTTTCCATGGCGGTTAATTTGGAGAATGAAATAGGCATTTCAAAACATACGCCAATGTCTTCATAGAATTCATCCTTGAATTGCGCCAAATCTTTAGAGTCAAAATGAATCGAGCCAGTTTGGTATTTTAAGAGTTTAACTAAGATTTTTTGAGTGGTGGTTTTTCCGGCTCCACTAGGGCCTAAGAACCCAAAAATTTCTCCCTTTTTAATCTCAAAAGATATGCCTTTTAGGGTGTCTTCAGAATTCTTAGGATACTTAAATTTCAGATTTTCTACTTTAAACACAGCTTCTCCTTAGGCTTTGATGCCTTCATAAATGATTTTGTATAAATCTTGTGCTTGAGCGTAAATGCTTTGATAATCTTTTTGCTGTGCTGCTTTTGCGAAGAGGGATTTCTGTAGGGCTTCCAAAATCTCATAAATCATTTTTGGCTCAATGTCTTTTCTTAGAATACCAAGCGTTTGGTCTTGCTTAATCTGTTGATATACCGGTTCTAAGAGTTCTGGACTTTTTATCATTAATTTGTTGATGAAGGGGTCATTGTCTTTTTCCATCAACAAACCAATTTGATGATAGTGGGGGTACTTTGTAATCAATGCTTCAATGGCTTGAATCATGAGTAAACTTTTTTCGAAGAAGTTTTCTTGAGGATGGTCAATGATTAATTCTTGATAAAGTTCAAGTTTTACTTTTCCAATCTCTGTAAGGACTTCTAAATAACAATCCTCTTTGTTTTCAAAGTATTGATAGAAACTACCTCTAGGAATATCCGCATGCTTGATGATTCGATTGATTGAAGCTTTTGAGAAAGGATGCTCAGAAAATTCTTTAATACATGCATTAAGGATTCGATTTCTCTTTTCTTTATCGAGTGCGTAGTAGGTATCTTTTGCCATATGACAACCTTGTCATAAGCAGTATAATATATCTAAGAACACAATACAAGGAGCTTATATGATTAAGGTTGAACACTTAAGCAAAGACTATGGCAATCATAAGGGCATATTTGATTTAAGTTTTGAGGTAAAAGAAGGTGAAGTGTTTGGTTTTTTAGGACCCAATGGTGCTGGAAAAACCACCACCATTCGTCATTTGTTGGGGTTAACCAATGCGGATAAAGGATCTGCCAGCATTATGGGGTTTGATTCAAGAGAAGCATCTCATCACTACAAAAATGATCTAGGTTATTGTCCAGGTGAAATTGCGCTCTACGATGAGATGACAGGCAATGAATTCTTAGATTTTGTGGATGCCTTAAGAGCGAAGAAAAACAAGGAATTAAGAGTGGAACTCATACATTATTTTGAACTCGATGTCAGTCGTAAGATTCGAAAAATGTCAAAAGGCATGAAACAAAAATTGGCGTTAATTGCCAGCTTTATGCATGATCCAAAAGTGCTCATTTTAGATGAACCCAGCAGTGGTTTAGATCCACTGATGCAAAAGAAATTCATTGAATATATTTTGAAACTTAAAGCACAAGGTAAAACCATCTTGATGTCATCGCATCAATTTGAAGAAGTTGAGCGGACATGTGATCGAATTGCCATCATCAAAGATGGAAGACTTGTCAACATCGAAGAAACACAAATGCTTAAAGCGAAGGCCATCAAACAATATATTATTTCGCTTAAAGATGAAGCCTCCATTAAGTTGCTTATAAAGGAGGGCTTTGATCTTAAACGGATTAATTCTCATCAAGTTGTTTTGAGTTTACACAATGATCTAGACAAACTTATAAAGATACTATCGAAGTGTCAAGTTGAAAGTTTAGACAGTGTTTCGCAAAGCCTAGAAGACATTTTTATTGGATATTATGGAAAAGAGGAAGAAGTATGATTTATCCATTATTTAGATACAATTTAAAATCCAATCGTTTACTTTGGATCAGTATGATTTCAGTCATGTCGATGTATTACTTGATTATACTTTCTATGTTTGATCCTAAAAGTGTTGAAGCACTCAATGCCATGTTAGAGATGTTTCCAAAAGCACTACTCGATGCAATGGGATTTACACAATTTGGAACCACATTAATTGAATACATTGTGGGCTATATTTATGGCTTCTTAATTTTCTTATTTCCAATGGTATTTGTCGTAAGTTTACATCATAAATTAATGGCTTCACCTATTGATAAGGGATCCTTCATTCACATCATGTCTACTCATCATTCAAGAATTAAGATTTTACTAACTCAACTGATCAGTTCTTGGGTCTTGGTATTAGGTTTCTTTTCAGCAACCACGCTCATCAGCAGTTTGGGTGCCATATTAATGTTTCCTAATGAACTTGATTTAGAAGGATATCTTTTTATAAATGTCTATGTCATTGTCTTGTATCTGGCAATAAGTGCGATTTTATTTATGATTTCATCGATTGTTGAAGAGGGAAGTCATGCCTTGACTTTACAAGTGAGCGTTCCAGTTTTCTTTGTCTTAATGAAGATGTTGGCTGGGGTGGGCGAGAAGTTTGAGTGGTTGAAATACTTCACGCTTCTCAGCTTGTTTGATCCTAATAAAGTGCTTAATCAAAATGCCTCAATGTGGGGAATGATGGCTATTCTCATATTGATTGCTACAGTATGTTATGGATTTACGTTTATCCAATTTAATAAGCGCAATCTCTACTTATGATTGACTTAGAGTGTACTCTAAGCTCTAAGATAAGTTTGAGGTGCAATCCATGAACATAAAAGAAGTCTCTGAAAAATTTGAAATCAGTGCAGACACATTAAGATATTATGAGAAAGTGGGCTTGATTCCAAAAATTCATCGCAATTCAAATGGCATTAGAAACTACTCAACTCAAGATTTAGCACACATTGAATTTATTAAATGCATGCGTCAAGCAGGATTAGGTATTGATGTTTTAAGTACTTATGTTTCCCTATACATAGAAGGTGACAAAACAGAGCTTCAACGTAAAGAGATCTTAATTCAACAAAGAGTAATATTATTACAAAAAATACAGGACTTACAAAAAACACTGGATCGTCTAGACTATAAAATAAATCGATATGAGAATGGGCTTATTTCCCCTAAGAAATAAAATAAATGACCATCAATCTTGATGGTCATTTTCTAAATTAATTTGGGCAATGGTTTCATTCATCGTCTGATTGGCATCCATCACTTCATCGTAGTGTTTCACAAAGAGTGCTGACAACAAGATGTCTAAGACATAATGCGTTGAGATTGAAGTGGATAAATTATGATAATCCAGTTTACTCAAACGCGTTACAATTCTAATGTTTTCAGTTGAATAGTCATTGAGTTGACGGTTACTGTATCCACAAATTGTAATGGTGGGGATATTTAAGGCTTTGAGACGTCTAGCGACATCAATCATCATTGGATTCTCACCGGTTGCGCTGAGTAGAATTCCAACACTTTGAATGCGGTGGGTTTTTAAGTGACTGAGTTGAGTCCAATGGGCACTTGAGTAGGCCATCGCATTAATCCCAATGTCTTGAAATTTAAATTGATAAGTCATGGCTAAAGAGTAGTTCGAACCTGTTCCATAAATACCCACATGTTTAGCATTTTGAATTAAATTGATGCATCTTATCAAAGTTGAACGATCAAGATTATTGCGAGTCATATCAATGGTTTTGGTGTAGATAGCGGGTAAGCGATGGATGATTTCATCGAGATTGGTTTCTCGACTGAAAGGAATATCCTCTTTACTTTCGTTGAGTTGTAGCATTTGAGGATATTCAGAGATGTAGGTATATTTAAAATCTGAAAACCCTCGAGTTCCAGCCTTCTTACATAAACGTACAATGGTTGAAGTGGATGTAAATGAAGCCAAAGCTAAATCGGAAATGGACATACTTAACAAATCACGGGGGTGATCTTGAAGGTAATGCACAACCGCTTTTTCTTGATAGGTTAAATTCTTAAGTTCTTTGAGTTTGTCGAGCAGCATAAGTACACTCATCATACCAATTTTTGATTATTTTTCAAGTTAGCCCAAATTTGATATAGTTGATGATATGATCAACATTATTCTTATCCTTGTCTATTTAGCCTTTATTTCACTGGGCTGACCTGATTCACTTTTAGGCTCTGCTTGGCCAGTTTCCCATCGTTATTTTGGAGTTGAGCTTTCGTCTGCTGCCTTTGTTTCCTTGGTTTCATCAGGATCAACCATCCTGTCTTCTTTAGTCAGTGGAAGAATTCTTCAACGCTTTAAAACCATTGAAATACTGATTGTTTCAATCACACTTACCATCATAGGCTTGATGGGGACAGCTTTAGCTCCAAATTTCTATGTTGTTCTACTATTTGCGATTCCTTTTGGCTTAGGTGCAGGCAACATCGATGCGTCGTTGAATCATTTTGTGGCACTCCATTTTGAATCGAAACATATGAGTTGGTTACATAGTTTTTGGGGTATTGGTGCATCCATTGGTCCATTTATGATGTCGCTGTTTTTAGCCGTTGGAACTTTTTGGCAAGGGCCTTATTTTATTGTTTCAATTGTTCAATTAAGTTTATTAATATTGATGATATTAAGTCGAAAGATTTGGGTTCAATTTGAATCCAAAGTCAGTCAAGACCAAAGCCAAAATCGGATCAGTAATCGTTTAGCCATGAAACAAGTTGGCGTTAAATTCGCAATGCTTTCCTTTATTAGTTATGTAGCAATGGAAGGTTCTGCTGCTTTATGGGTTGCAAGTTATTTGGTGAAAATTCTTTCAATTCATGTTGATCAAGCCGCTGCTACCGTAGCCATCTTTTTTGCCAGTTTAACCATCGGTAGAATGTTGGATGGATTTTTAGCCATTAAGTTTTCTAACTTTAGACGTCTATTGGTGGGTCAATGCATTGGATTGATCGGGATCGTTTTGCTTATGTGGAGTCAAGACTTATTCTTTGCTCGAGTAGCTTTGATTTTGATGGGCTTTGGGTTTGCACCCAGTTTTCCGATCATGATGCATGAAACACCTGTTCGTTTTGGTCAAAAGTTTGCCTCTGCAGTCATCGGTCTTCAAATGGCTTCAGCTTATGTTGGATTTTTAGTGATGCCTTTATTGATTGGACAACTTGAGAAAGTGATCACCTTAAAGTTTTTACCGTATTTTATGTTTACCATGATGATTATTTTGATCGCATCAAGCTTAAGAATCCAAAGCTTGGTCTATAAAAAAAACGCTAAAGCGCTTGATTGAACCACAAATCAATTTCTTTGAGAGCATTTTCATCAGAATCAGAAGCATGGATAAGATTGTTCAACATCCGTTCTTCTTTTTTGGATTGATCATACGAATCAACACCATATTTGCCTCTTAAGCTTTGTGGATCTGCTTCGGGTGGATTGGTTGCACCCAAGAGTGTTCGAAACGCAGCGACTGTGTCTTGATGATGTGAAGACAGTATACAGCAGATGACTTCTTTACCTACGAAAGCTTTTAGGATTCTATTCTTGAAATCAGGAATGGGTACTCGAGCGATCACCTCTTGATAATGTTTAAGAATCAAAGCTTCAGTAACGTTTACAGATTTCTCATTCTCAATGTTAAAACCTGCGGATTGAATCTCTTGTTTGAGTGATTCAACTAAATGTCTTTGTAAGGAATCTGGTTTAAAGATGATAAATGTTTTGTTCATAGGGTTACCTCATCTTAATCAAACACAAAGAATTGGAAAGCGTCAAGTTTCATTTAAAGAAGGGACGAGCTTTGTTATAATTTAAAACGT
>CAZHIG010000035.1:6742-9185 GCA_964532705.1 uncultured Erysipelotrichaceae bacterium | reverse complement strand
AATCGACCGTCTATTATTGGGATGGTCAAGGCACCAATTTATCCTTGGATTACTTCAAAAATGTTGGGTTAAATTTGTTTAATAAGCGATAGAAAAGATCAGCTAAGCTGATCTTTCTTCTTCTATGGCTTCAGCCAATCGTTTAATGCCTTCAGTGATTTCTTTTGGATCACTGTTGGTGTAGTTGAGTCGTAAGGTTGGATGATTTAGCCCTGAGGTATAAAAAGGATCTCCAGGCACAAACACCACTTTCTTATCTACAGCCCTTTGAAAGAGTCCCATGGAAGTGAGTCCTTGTGGCAAAGTTACCCATAAAAACATGCCACCTTCAGGTTTGGTATAGCTACAATCTTTCGGTAAGTAAAGATCTAAGGCATCCACCATCGCTTCTCTTCGTATCCGATACATATCGAGAATCTTTTGAATTTGTGTATCCACATTGTGTTTCGTTAAGAAATCATAGATCAAATACTGACTTAAGGCATTGGAGTGAAGGTCTGAGGCTTGTTTAGCAATCACCAATTTTTCTATGATGCCCTTAGGGGCAGTCACCCACCCTAAACGTAAGCCTGGCGAAATGATTTTCGAGAATGAGCCCATCATGATCACTTGATCATAGGCATAGGTCTTGATGGGTTTTTGACTCTTACCCATAAAACGAAGTTCTCCATAAGGATCATCCTCAATCAGAATCACATCATGTTTCTTGATGACTTTAGCGAGTGCTTCACGATTCTCTTTTGAATAGGTAATCCCTGAAGGATTTTGAAAGTTAGGCACGGTATACATCAGTTTAATCTTCTCAGTACTTAAATAACGATCTACTTCATTCACATCAATGCCATCTTCATTTAGGGTCGCATGGAAGAAGGCAGGCTCAAACATCGAGAATGATTGAATGGCGCCTAAATAGGCTGGATTCTCCATTAAAATCCCATCCCCTTCATTGATGAACACTTTCGCAATCAGATCTAAAGCTTGTTGAGAGCCATTTACGATAAGGATTTCGCTGGGATCCACTGTGAGGTCAAATCGTTCAAGGTAACGATTGGCTATCCACTGTCTTAAAGGGGCATAGCCTTGAGTGCCTGAGTATTGCAAGATGTGCTTACCTTCTGTATTTAAAACCACTTTGGCGGCTTCACTCAGCTCAGAAACAGGAAATGATTCAGGATTAGGAAAACCTCCCGAAAAAGAAATCATGCCTTCAATCTCGAGATATTTAAAAATCTCACGAATGAAGGAAGAAGGTGTTTTACCAATACGGTTTGAAAATTGTGGACTCATAGGATGACCTCTGTTGTTTTAAGTGTAATAAGTCTATTCATGAAATACAAGTTTATTCTCCAGACTTGTTGTAGTTGGAAAGAAAACGGGCACTGGGATCGGTAATGGATGCTCCCACCCACTCAGGATTTGGCATCCAGAAACTAGGAATCACATGGCTTTGATTAGGATAGAAGGATTCAAAGATGTCACGATACCAAAGCGCTTCTTTGGTATGTGGGGTTACATGCGGATATTTCGTTTTGGCAGCCAATAAATCTTCATCTGAATAATGCTTTTCTGCATACGCTTTTAAATCATCCACCATAGAATGGCCGACCGCATCTGAGAAAGCTGCTTTTTCACGCCACAAGATTGAAGAAGGCAGTAGATCATCCTTCGCAAACGCTTGTCTTAGTAAATATTTACCCATGCCTGTGCGATTCATTTTAAGTTTTGGATCAATCGACATGACATCTTTCACAAAATCGAGATCACCAAAAGGAACCCGAGCTTCCAATGACCATGCGGCAATACAACGATCTGCTCTAAGCACATCATAAAGGTGCAGTTCTTTTAAACGTTTTTCAGATTCTTTTTGAAAACTTATCGCATCAGGCGCAAAGTCTGTGTACTTATAACCAAAGAGTTCATCACTGATTTCACCCGTAAGTAAAACTTTAACGTCACTCTTCTCATGAATGGCTTTGGTTAAAAGATACATCCCAATCGAAGCCCGAATGGTGGTGATGTCAAAGGTTTCAAGATGATAGATGACCTCTTTGACACTGTCTAAAACCTCTTGTGTACTCATGTAGACTTCAGTATGATCAGAGCCAATGTGTCTTGCTACTTGTGCGGCATATTTTAAATCAATCGCATCTTTCTGCATCCCAATCGCAAAGGTTTTAATCGGACCTTTAGATTGTTTGGCTGCAAGTGCACAGACCAAAGAAGAATCTAAACCCCCAGAAAGTAAATACGCAATAGGCACATCCGACATCATCCGCTTCTCTACCCCTACGGTTAGTTTTTCTCGAATGGTTCTTAGAGCCTCTTCTTCATTCAATAAACTGTCATGGGTTTTTGTCACATCATAATATTGAATAAATTGACCATTGTCATAAATATGTCCAGGAGGAAATGGAAGGACCTTATCACATAAAGGCAATAAACT
>CAZHIG010000035.1:3904-6642 GCA_964532705.1 uncultured Erysipelotrichaceae bacterium | reverse complement strand
CCATTGACCATTAAAGTAATTGCGTCCTTTACAAAGGGCTGCATGCCTTTTTCACTGGTATCCATGATGGCTAAACGATGAAACCCAAAGAGTCCCTTTGAAGTTTCATATTTACGACTCATATCAGGTCCTCGATGCACCATACATCCATAGGCTTTTTGAAAGTCTTCTGTTTCTTTTCCTTCACAAAATAGAATGCCACACATTGCTTTATCCTCCATCTTAGATAAATAAAAAAACAGTTCTCATCCCTAGGGACGAAAACTGTTTTGGATTTCCGCGGTACCACCCTGATTACCTACTCGATTGATAGGTCTCTTTTCAAGTTCTACTAAACTCTAGTTGCATAACGGTCAACAGCCGGCCTCTCTTACTCATCACGATGATTTTCTTAGAAACACTCATAGGGGTTACAGATCACAGACAGATGTGTTGGCATTTCACCATGGCCCAACTCGCTAAAACACTGCACTTGTGTCTACATATCCTATTCAACGTTTGAAATGAGTATACACCCAAGCATAGGCTTTGAAAAGATATTTTTTACATTATTTTCTGAAAGTTTTTACAAGCTCTAAAACAAGTAAGGGAACAAGGGATAAACCCAGCACAACCAACCAATTCACAGCACTCATCGCTTCCAGTTTAAAGATCGCTTGAAGCTGTGGAACACTTAAGACCAAGACCATCATGAAGGCATTGAGTAAACTTGCCCCCAACAAATATCGATTGGAAAACCCATAGGTAAAAATCGAATCGTTGGTAGATCTTAAATTATGACTATGGACCAGCTGAGAGAAAGCTAAAACCGCAAAGGCCATCGTTTGACCCAATTTAATCGAACTCAAAGAACCTATGTAGAAGGCGATTAATGTTAGTACCCCAATCATTAATCCTTGATAAATAATATCAATGGTCATCCTTCGATTGATCAAATTCTTTTCTAAGCTCGGTTTACGCTTCATGATGCCTTGCACCGCAGGATCAACTCCTAAAGCCAAAGCTGGTAAACTATCCGTCACTAAGTTTACCCACAAAATATGAATCGAAAGTAATGGTGAAGCCCAGTTGAGTATCATTGCCACCATCAAAGCGGTGAGTTCACCCACATTACAAGACAATAGGTAAGCAATCGATTTAAGGATATTGTCTTTAATACGTCTGCCTTCTTCAATCGCAGAAATGATGGTCGCAAAATTATCATCCGCTAAGACCATATCACTGGCACTCTTAGCCACTTCCGTCCCAACAACCCCCATGGCAGCGCCAATGTCTGCTTTCTTTAAAGCTGGCGCATCATTCACTCCATCCCCTGTCATCGCAACCACAGCCCCTTGTTTCTTCCAAGCCTCCACAATTCGAATTTTATGAGTTGGGGATACACGCGCATAGACCGCCACCGACTTCACGACTTTCTCTAATGCGTCATCGGGCATTTGGTCTAATTCTAGACCCGTCATCACACGATCATTCTCATTCATCAAACCGATTTCTTGTGCAATCGCAACAGCGGTCGATGGATGATCACCTGTGATCATCACCACTTCAATACCCGCTTCTTTGGTTTTCGAAATGGCGTCGATGACTTCAGGACGTGCTGGATCCATCATTCCAAGTAAGCCCACAAAAACCAAATCTTTCTCAAACTGTTCAATATCATCAACAATTTCTGTATCGTCTTTATAAGCGAAGGCTAAGACACGTAAGGCTTGCGAAGAAAAATGGGTGTTTTGCGCATGAATCTCCTCGATGTCTGCTTGGGTCAAAACCGTTTTTTGACCTTCTTTTTCAATCCATGTGCACACACTTAGGATTTCATCCACACCCCCTTTCGCATAGATTCTCTTTGTTTCCCCATGATGAAGGGTACTCATCCGTTTACGATTAGAATCAAAGGGTTTTTCAGCCATTCGTGGCCATTGTTTTAATAGATCATCCTCAACTTTTAACGATGCATATTCACTCAATGCCGTTTCGGTTGGATCTCCGACCCATTTACCATCCATCCATCTGGCATCATTACATAGGAAAGCGGCTTCATTTAAACGCTCTAAACTCAAGGCATACGTTTGTACGACCGTCATCTTGTTTTGGGTCAGTGTACCTGTTTTGTCTGAACACACCACATTGGCAGAACCTAAAGTTTCAACGGAGGACAAGTTTCTCACAATCGCATTTTGTTTCGCTAAACGTTGAACGCCTAAAGCTAAAACAATCGTCGCAACTGCCGGCAAACTTTCTGGAATCACTGCCACAGCTAAGGAAATCGAGGTCATAAAGAGCTCAAACAGTTCTCGGCCATACCATACACCAATCCCAAATAAGATGGCGACACCAAAAAGGGCTGCAATGCCTAAAATTTTACCTAAGTCATCGAGTTGCCTTTGGAGAGGCGTGAGTTCTTTTTTAGCAGATTGGATCAGTTTTGCAATCTGACCCACTTCCGTATTCATCCCAACCGAAACCACTAAACCCAGTCCACGGCCATAAGTCACATGGGATGAACCAAAGGCCATATTGATACGATCTGCAAGTGCAGCATTTTCATCTAAAACAACTTTCGCATCTTTTTCAACCGGTACAGATTCTCCCGTTAGTGAAGCTTCTTGAATTTGAAGGGAATGAGTTTCAATTAAACGCACATCGGCAGCTACAATGTCACCGGCTTCTAAAGTTAAGAGATCCCCCACAACCAATTGATCAGCAGGAATGCTTTGGATCTGTCCATTTCGTACGAC
>CAZHIG010000035.1:0-3804 GCA_964532705.1 uncultured Erysipelotrichaceae bacterium | reverse complement strand
GAAAAAGACTCTAACGCAAAACGCGTTAAAGTCTCAAATTTAAGTCAGATCCAGGCTAAGCCGTGTTGATGAATCAGACACCATGATGGGCATTTACTCCCTTTAACATTCTTATTATACGCTTGAATTACTCAAAGCGCAAAGCTTCAACCGGTTCAAGCTTACTGGCGGTATAAGCAGGATAGATTCCAAAGATTAAACCAATGGTTAAACTAAAGCCTAAAGATAAGATCACTGAATCCCAACCCAATAAAACATTGAAGTCGGTGAGTGCTGTAATCAGTAAAGTCCCTAAATAAGACACCGCTAAACCAATCAAACCTCCTAAGACTGTAATGATGATGGCTTCAATAAGAAACTGAGACAGAATTTGAGATTGACGAGCACCCAATGCTTTACGTATCCCAATTTCTTTAGTCCGTTCTCGTACTGTCACCAACATGATGTTCATGATGCCAATCCCCCCAACTAAAAGTGAAATGGAGGCAATCCCAGAAAGTAAGGAAGTGAGTAGTCCCATTAAGGTATCTAAGACCCCTAAAATTTGAGATTGAGAGAACGCTCGATAACTATCTTCTGAAGGTAGGACTGTCTTTAGATAACTTTCGATACGATTTAAAGAAGTATCAATGGTATCTTCAGACTCAGCCGCAATATAAAAGATTTGCGTTGGAGATCTAAAGCCTTGCATGCGAGAGGCAAATTGCATCGGGATATAGACCATCATGTCGTTGTCTCCACCAAAATTAGTGCCTCTTTCTTCGACAACACCGACCACTGTAAAAGGATAGCCTTTAATCAGTAAAGTTTCCCCCAAGACCTCAGTATTGGGAAATAAAAGATTAGGAATTTTAGACCCTAAAACCACAGAAGGCGTTGAATAATCAATGTCTTCTTCACTTAAGAAACGTCCCAGTGTGGTGTCGATTGTATTGATGGAGGCATACTGCGCATTGACCCCAGAAATGGTCACAGAGACTTCTTGTCCTTCCACCAAATAGCGTGCAGAACTTGAAATTAAGGGAGAAAATTCTTCAATTAATGCATCTTCTTGAATCACATCCAACCAATTATCCGGTACATTGCCCGAAGGATCATTGATATTGACATAAATAAGATTCGAGCCTAAAGATTGAATTTGGGCTGCGGCTTCTGCTTTGGCAGAGTTTCCTAAAGACATCAATAAAATGACTGATGCGACCCCAATGACAACCCCTAAAGTTGTCAGTAAGGCTCTAATTTTATGCGATAAAACCGATCTTAAGGCAATTGCAAAATACTCTTTTATCATGCGCTCACCTTCTTCTTATGATTCACTTTTTCATCACTGGCCACTTTGCCATCTTTTAAAATGATTTTTCGATCCGTCATCTCGGCAATGTCTAAATCATGGGTAATGATCACAACCGTTTTACCGGTCTCATTGAGTTTTCTCAGTTGTTTTAAGACATCAAGACCTGTTTGAGAATCTAAAGCACCCGTGGGTTCATCCGCTAAAATAATGGCTGGATCATTCGATAAAGCCCTCGCAATGGACACACGTTGTTGCTGACCCCCAGAGAGTTCGGTGGGTTTATGATGAATACGATCTCCCAAACCAACGAGATTTAAAAGTTCTAGCGCTTTTTGTTCTCTTTGTGCTTTGGGAATCTTCGCATAGGTCATGGGTATCATCACATTTTCAAGTGCTGTAAAAGAAGGCAAAAGATTAAATTGTTGAAAGATAAAGCCAATTTGTCGATTGCGAATATCCGCTAAAGCATCTTGACCATAATCTTTGATGGGAATTTGATTAAGCACATAATCTCCTTCAGAGACCACATCTAAACAGCCTATCACATTCATCAAAGTAGATTTCCCAGAGCCAGATGGTCCGACAATAGAGACAAATTCACCCTCTGAGATCGAAATATCAATACCATTGAGTGCCATAACAATGGTTTCACCCATGATATATTTCTTCTTAACATTCTTGAGTTCAATCATTGTTGGCCTGGAAAGAATCCAAAACCAGAACTGGTTTCAGGAATCACAATTTCTAAACCATCTAAGTTGTCTCCGATGACTTCAATGGTAAAGTTATCTGCAATGCCTGTTGTTACAGGCACATAGTAATCACTTTGAGGGGCACTGGGGTTTTCTAACCACTCAGCACTTAAGACATAACGATCTGTTCCTTCAGAGATCAGTGCTTCATAAGGAATGGTTAAGATGTCAGCTTTCGATGAAACAACGATTTGTGCACTGCCACTCATACCTAAGAATAAAGGCGCATCTTTCCCATCAAACTCAATGGTGACTGGATAGGTGGTGTAGTCAAGGTTGATGTTTCCAACTTGAGAAATATCTACAATTTCACCATCAAAAGATCCATCCACTGCTTCTACATAGATCGACGCGGATTGACCCACTGCCAATTTATGAATATCGGTTTCCGCAATGTTAACCACCAATTTCAAGGCTTTTGGATTTGAAATCACCAATTCACTGGCTAAAGTAGAAGGCAAACTAGAGATTACCCCATCTTTACTCGCAATGATTTGCGCATTAATGGCACGCGCTTGGTATGAACCTAAAACTTGATTGCGCGTTACTGTATCCCCCACAGAGACATTTGAACTTAAAAGTGTCCCCATCACTTCAACTTCACTGACATTTCCAAATGAAATGGATCCATGGTAATAATAATCCCCATAATCACTAATGTTGAGTTTAGCAACGGCACGCATGCCCACTAAAACATTGCTTGCGGTATTGTTAAATTCTAAAGCTAAGGTGTAGTTACCCGTCAAATCAGCAGATGCACTCTTAGATTGAACAGATCCATAAAATGTCTGATCAATCGCTTCCACATACACTTCCGCGTATTGACCTACACTTACTTTATTGATCAGTCGCTCACTCACCAAAACATCCATCGCCAACATTTTAGTGTCCGCAATTTCAAAACGATTGTCCAGTTGGCTAGCCACTTTTGTAATCACCCCAGAACGAGGCGCATAAAGGTCTAAAGCGGTTGCGGATGTTTTCGCATACTCGCCTAAAACATCACCTTTTTTAACTTCATCGCCAAGTTCTACAAACAAATCAGAAATCGATCCTGAAAGTTTGATGCTATCTTCATCGGCAGATGCAATTTTACCCGTTGAAATGGAAACCAGTTCAATCTTACCTTTTGAAATCACCGTTGTTTGAGCACTTGAGGCTCTGTTATTGGCCATGTTTTGACCTAAGAGTATAAATGCCACAACTAAGCTTGCAACAATACCTAAAATAATCATCCACTTCTTAGATTTCTTTTGAGTTTTATTCATAGCACTCCTTTTTTACTTAAGTGTCTTAAGTATTTTTCTTACTTAGTCTATTTTAACCACTTTAAGCAAATAATCAATGAAAGTGCTAATCAAATTTTGTAAAGACTTTGTGTTCTAGATATTTGATTAAAAAGGCCATACTCACAAAACTGAAAACAACATCTGAACTAAAATGATCTCCAAGTACCAGTCGAGATAGACCCATGAGTAACACAAACCCAAAAATCACAACGCTTAAAACTTTTCGAAGTTTGCTTGAATGAGGGGCTAAAAAAACCAAAGAAAATAAGCTCATTGCCAAAGCAGTATGGCCCGAAGGAAAGGATTGATGCAAATACTCAAGATTAAATAAAACAGGTTTTATGTAGAGAGAATAGCTCATACAACCCGGGAAATAAAGCGTCGGTCTAAATCTGAGTGTAAATAACTTAATGAGGTTAGGACCTAAAAAAGAAAATAAAAAGATGAGTATGCTGAGTTTAAACCAAGC
>CAZHIG010000034.1:0-9237 GCA_964532705.1 uncultured Erysipelotrichaceae bacterium | reverse complement strand
AATCCCTTTAAGATTTACTTAGTTATTATAGAAGAATCTATCCTAAGTTTCAAGGTTTCCTAAAATGATAAAGTAAGATTCCAGCAGCCACCCCAACATTTAAGCTCTCAAACCCATTCATTTCAATCTGAATGATTTCGTCACATTGTTTGAGTAAAGATTCTTTAACACCTGCCCCTTCATTTCCTACCAAAATAGCACATTGAGCTTTAGGACCCATCATAGACAGTTTGGTAGAATTCTTAAAACCTGTTCCATACACAGAAATTGACTTTGATTGAATCTCTTTTATGGCTTGGTTTAATTCCATTTGAAGGATTGGGATATGAAATAATGCCCCTTGTGTTGAGCGAACAACTTTATCATTATAGATATCCACACAATCTAAAGAAACGATGACTTGATCAAAGCCAAAGGCATGCGCACTGCGAATCAGTGTCCCCATGTTTCCAGGATCTTGGATGCGATCACAAAGCAAAAATCGCTGACCTGAAATTTCTTCTTGTTGAGGCATCATACAAACACCCATCACAACATTGGATGACGCGGTAACGCTTAATGCTTTAAACATTTTCTCATCAAGTTCGATGCGATCAATGTTTCCAAGTGAAAAAACATCCCCTTTTTTTAGAATCAGGGTTTCAAGTTGATTGGCACGATAGGCTTCCTCTACAAGATGTTGCCCTTCGATTAAGAAACGACGAAATGAGCTTCGGTATTTAGCTTGATGCAGTTTTAAGAGTTGTTTATATTTTGGATTTTGGGAAGATTCAATCAACATAGTTACAGTATAACAAAAAAGCGCTAGTGCGCTTTATTGACTTAAGACCTCATGACAACGATCACATAAACCATTCTCATGAACATGATCGACTATGTTCCAACATCTAGGACAATTATGACCTTCAGCGGTGCTCACTTCAACTTTAAAATCATCTCCATCTTTTAATTCTACATCTGATACAATAAGCCATTGTTTGAGATTTCTAACGTAATCAAGCAACAGAGCTTTATCAGAAGCATTGACTGTTAAATTAAGCTTAGCTTCTAAGGACTTACCAATAACTTTATCAGCCCGTACAGTCTCAAGTGCCTTAAGCACCATAGAGCGTAGTTCAAACAAACGAGTCCAAGCTTCAGTATTCACTGTGTAGTTTTGAACTTCAGGATAAGACTGTAAATGAACCGATGATTGGCCATCAAATAAGTCCCATACTTCTTCAGTGGTGTGAACCAAAACAGGCGCCATCAGTTTAACCAAGGTATCAAGTGCAGTATAAATCACTGTTTGAACACTTCTGCGACTATGGCCTTCTTTTTTCTCAATGTATAGGATGTCTTTTGTGTAATCTAAATAATAAGCAGATAGCGTATTAGACATAAATTGAGAAACAGCACTGGTCATACTCTTATAGTCATAGTTTGATACCCATTCTATACTTTGTTTAAGCAAAGCATCCAACTCAGCCATCATGTATTGATCCAGTGGATTCATGGAATCAAATGTAACTTTGTCTTTAGCATTAAAATCACTCAGATTTCCCAACATAAATCTAAAGGTGTTGCGCATCTTTTTATACGCATCAATCACTTGTTTTAAAATGTCATCTGAAATACGTACATCGGACTGATAATCAATGGAGGCAACCCATAATCTTAAAACATCTGCGCCATACTCTTTGACTACCTTATTAGGTTCAATGACATTGCCTAATGATTTCGACATCTTCTCGCCTTTGCCATCTAACACAAAGCCATGAGAAACCACTTGCTTATAGGGCGCATGTCCATTGTATGCAGTCGAAACAATTAAAGAAGAATTAAACCAACCCCGATATTGGTCAGAGCCTTCGATGTAAATGTCGACAGGTAATTCACCCCCTCTTTCCTTAATGACTGAAGAGTGTGAAGATCCCGAATCAAACCAGACATCCATAATGTCTGTTTCTTTTCTAAACAAACCATTCGGACTCTCAGGATGTGTAAATCCCTTTGGAAGTAAATCCTTGGCTTCTTTTTCAAACCAAATATTTGAACCGTGAGTTCTAAAAAGATTGGCGACGTGTTTAAAGACATCTTCATTCATGATGGCTTGATTGCTTTCCGTATAGAAAATAGGTATCGGTACACCCCAAGCTCTTTGTCTTGAAATACACCAATCACCACGATCTTTAATCATATTGTGCATACGAAGCTTGCCCCATTCAGGCAACCACTGTACAGCGTCTATCTCTGATAATAATTTCTCACGAATCAAATCAATCGAAGCAAACCATTGATCGGTCGCTCTAAAGATAACAGGTTTTTTAGTGCGCCAATCATGTGGATAAGCATGGGTAATGGTCTCTTTAAATAAGAGCGCACCCAAACGTTCAAGCTCAGCTATCACTGTATCATTGGCTTTTTCAACATATTGACCTTCTAGGAAAGCCCCTGCATCACTGGTCATGCATCCTTTATCATCGACAGGACAATAGGCTTCTAATCCATAAGCTTTACCAATGATAAAGTCGACATCCCCATGTCCTGGAGCGGTATGAACACAGCCAGTTCCATCTTCAGCTGTGACATGGTCACCCACCATAATTAAAGATTCTTTATCATAGAATGGGTGTTTACAAGTGCTAAATTCTACTTCTTTACCTAAAAATTTTTCTAAAACTTTATAATCTGAAAAACCAAATTTAGCCATCAATGACTCAGTCAGTGTTGAGGCAACAATATAAATACCTTGATTTGTTTGAACGCGATCATAAGAGAGGCTTGGATTTAAAGAGATGCCCAAATTGGCAGGAATGGTCCATGGTGTTGTGGTCCAAATAACAAATTGATCCCCTTTAACAATAGGTCCTTTTGCACTCAAGACTTCAAAGGCAACAAAAATGGTCCAATCAGTACGATCATGATATTCAATTTCAGCTTCAGCCAAAGCTGACTCACTTGAAGGCGACCAATAAACAGGTTTTAATCCTTTATAAATCAAGCCATCCATGGCCATCTTTCCAAAGATTTCAATTTGACGAGCTTCAAAACCAGGTTGAAGCGTCGCATAGTAATGATCGTAATCTGAAATCGTACCCAAAGCTTTCATATCAGTCATTTGAGTTTGAATTTGAGATTTTGCGTAACTTTCACACAGTTCTCTAAAAGCCACCAAACTCATGGTCTTTCGATTATGACCCAATTTAGTAATGGCTGTTTCAATGGGTAAGCCATGGGTGTCCCAACCAGGCACAAAACTGGTTTGATAGCCCATTTGAAAATGTGTACGCCAAACAAAATCTTTAAGAATTCTATTTAAGGCATGACCAATATGAATATTTCCATTGGCATAAGGAGGCCCATCGTGTAATACGTAAGGTTTTTGACCCGCACGCAAAGCATGCATTTGGTCATATAATTTCATACTTTCCCATCGCGCTTGAAATGCAGGTTCTTTAGAAGTTAAATTCCCTCTCATTTCAAAGCTTGTATTGGGCATCCATAAACTCTCTTTAAAGTCCATATTTTTGATCCTTTCAATAAAAAAACGCCCATCTAAGGACGCTTAACGTGGTACCACCTTAGTTCAAAACAAAATGCTTTGCACTCTTCACGATACGGGCGTGGACCCTTACAACTTATGATCAAGTGATGTCAGTTGATGATTTCAGGCTTTATTGCAGCAAATCTAAAGCTCTCTAAACATCCATCATAACTACGCGTCTTGTTCGTTGTCTTCTTCCAATATTTTTAATGCTGGAACACTAGGAATTTTAAACGCTTCTAAGCTTTGCGTCAAGGCTTCTAGCTTTAGCTTCATGTCAGATTTCATGCCTTTGGCTTCTTTTGAAATACGAGCGATTTCAACAAGAACCAATTTAGCGGTACTTAAGGCTTCCTTGACAATGGTATCAGCATTGTTTTGAGCCGAAGCAATCACACTATTGGCTTCTTTTAAGGCTAATCGAGCAATGTCGTCTGCAGCCTTTTCTCTAACATTTAGTTCAGAGATTAAACTTTGATAGCGTTCTTTGATTAAAACCAATTGTTGATTGGCCAATTCTGTTTGCTTAATGTAGTTTTGTAACAACTGTTCTTTTTGTTGTAATTCAAAAGTCATACGGTCAAATGCATCATCAACCGCAAAACGATCATACCCTTTTTTAAGAATTCTAAACTTAGTTGTTTCAGCCATGATTAGTTTGAATTATTACACAAGATCTTCAAGAGTTCAATTAGTCTTCAGAATCAACTGAAATTTTCCCATGAACACCAACCCCTTTTGGTGCACACAAAATGACATTCGTGCCAATCTTTTGGATGGATCCATCAAGTGCAAAAACAACCCCTGTTAAGAAATCAATGGTTCTTTGCGCATATTCACGGTTTAAACGATGTAGGTTTATGACAGCTGCTCTTTTATCTTTCAAATGCTTAGCGATGTCTTCTGCTTCATCAAATGATCTTGGTTCAAAAAGAACCATCTTCGTGTCAGCCGCTACTTTTGTAAATCCTTTATTGGCTGTGGTTTCATATTCACTTAAGCGAAGTTCTTCTTCATCAAGTTCGAGTTCATCTTCATCTTGTGAAGCCATAAATCCCTTAATCTTATCCATTAGTCCCATAATGTTCACCTCATATTAACAAAATCATTATAGCAATAAAAAAGGATGCCGAAGCATCCGTTTATTTAAGCTTGATTGGTATGAAGTAAACCATAACCCCCATCCAGTCGTTTATAAACAACTGAAATTTGTTTTTCTTCTTCATCCGTGTAGATAAAGAAGCTATGTCCCAACATTTCCATATTCATAATGGCATCTTCTAATGACATTTCTTGAGCTTGTATGGTTTTTGTTCGAACCAATTCTTCTTGTACTTTAGCATCTAAGTCAGGTTCATTCACAAATGCTTTAGCCAATTTTTCATGGTGTTTGCGAGATAAGCGTGTTTTTTGTTTACGAATTTGTTCTTCCAACTTATCTAATGCTAAGTCTAATGCTGCATAGTAATCCGGATGTTTAACCTCGGCACGTAAGATACCCACTTTACTAAATACGGTGATCTCAACCTTAAGTGATGCAGGATAGACTTTAATTGAAATGTTAGCACTCGTATTTTCATCTACATTGAAATACTTCTCTAACATGTTTAATTTCTTTTCAGCACTTTCTTGCATGGCTTGGGTAACCGTAACATTTTTCCCGTGGATGTGAAGTTTCATCTTTACGTCCTCCTTATACTTAAATTATACCCCTTAATCAAATAAATACAGGTCTACAAGCAATCAAAATCCTGTGTTAGAATAAGAGTAACAGCGCATAAGCGCTTTTTATTTTAAGTTTGAATTTAAGAAGTCAAGAACATTCTGATATGCAATTTTTTGAACTTCATGTTCTGTAAATCCAAGTTTATAGAGAGCTGAAATTAAATTTTGAGACTCCGATGCATCTTGAATTTCTTTAGCCATCACATCTCTACCAAAAGGTGGATTAAGATAATCCATATAATCAAAACCAACTGCAATACACTCTATTCCCCCTAAATCTGCCATGACTCTAGCGTGTTTTGCTAAGTAATGAACATTTTGTAAAGCTTCATCATCGTGCACAAAATACTTTGCAGCATTTAATCCCATTAAACCTTTTTGAGCAATCAAGGCTTTAACTTGTTGTTGAGTTAAATTACGATCGACATTCGCAAACACACGGGTATTTGAATGTGTTGCAATGATTGGTTTTGAACTATGCTCCAATACATCCCAAAAACTTTTCTCATTCAGATGTGAAACATCGATGATCATTCCAATTTTATTCATATGATGCACTGCTTTAATCCCCATCTCCGTTAAACCGCGTGCAGGATTGCCTTTAGTACCTGTTGCTAAATCATTTTCTTCATTCCATGTTAGAGATGCAATGCGTACCCCTTGGTCATATAACCAGTCGAGTGTCTCTTCTATATGATCATGGATATAACACATCCCTTCGACCGTCATTAAGGCATTAATCTTTGTTGAATGAAGATCTCCACCATAATAGGGCACCACCAAATCCGAGTTCGTTAATATTTGTTCTCTTAAATAAGACACCATACTCTTCGCATATTCTAAGGTTTCAGTTCCTTCAAAAAAACTAACCATTCCAACCGCCATGACTTCCCCTTTAAGAAGTTTAGGTAAGTGGTGGTTTCTAAAAGCGTTTGGATCTTCTTGTTTGCGGTTTAAAATGTCATAACCAATATCAGCGTGTAAATCAAATATTTTCATCATTTCTCCGTGTAGAATGGTTTGTAGTAACCCATTGCCTTCTCTTCACTTAATCCTGTATCATAACTACGATCTTTAAGAATATTCAGTAATTTTTCTTTTGAGCCTTTATGATCTAAAACATCACTTAAAGCATACAGCGCAGCCAAACCTCTTTGGGTTCCTTCATGATATAAATCGACAAACGATTTAGTTGATCTTAAGCCATCATCACAAGGATGAACCCACTCCGTATGGTTTAAATTTAAAATGTCATGCTCTTGATCCATTTGAGAAAAGATCATGTGGCTAGAGAATTTCCATAAACTTGATTGTGTTTTTTCAAATGCTTGAACAAGAGGTTTTTTAATCCCCATTGGATCAAATAATGCTTTAGCCACTTCCGGCATGGTTTTAAAGCATTCTTCAAAGACTTCAGGGCCATCATCAATGCCATAGACTTCATGAACTACATAGGCATACATCTTCGAGATAAGCATACGATGATGCGGCAAAGATTCTAGCATTTGCTCAGCACCAATGTGTTTTAAACTTAGTCCCTTAACTTTTTGAACCATCAAAATATCCAACATCGACTCTAATCGATAATGCCAGTATTTTGTTTCCCCTTTAATTTCACCACTGTGATAGAACACATAAGGATGTGCAACAGAATCGAGTGCCCAATGCATTAAATGACCGGCAAGATAAACCATCAAGACATCTTTGTCATCACCATCATCATATGTTTCAATCCATTCGATGGCTTTAAGATAAAAAGCATTGATTCTTTGTTTATGCACAACATTCCCTATCCCATAAACATGATCATTATTGCTTTGATCAAGCCATGGCCACACCCGATAATAAAACAAAAAATCAGGACCACTGGCAGCCATTGAAAAAACTTGTGGATACTTCTCAACCCGTCTAAGCATTTTTTCATCTAAAAAGCTCTGGAGCACATCTTGAGCACACAGTGCATGAGTAATATAGTTAGGCATAGCTTTCCTCCTTTAAAGATTTGATCCATTCAAAGACTTTTACCATGGCATAGGTATCCATTTGACAATAGGACAATAAAGCTTGTCTTTTAGTTTCGTCATTTTCTTCATCTTGTAACGTGCGGTAATGTTTAACCGCTTCTATTCCATGCGAAATGGCTAAACTTTCATAACTTATATTTGGGTCAATGACTTTCAACAATTGTTTAAGTGAGAATAAGCCTTCCATTTTTTCATCATAAATGGCTCCTCCAACAAAGAGTTGAGCCAAATCGACAAAACGTTCAACAATTGACTCGATTTCAACTTGATATTTTGGAAACTGCTGAGCTAAACTTTTGAGTCTTAGAACTTCAGCTCCAAAAGCGTTATAAGCAAAAATAGGACCTTCTTTAGGCAAATCTTTAATGAATGACTCTATAAAAGCTTCACGACAATCTTGATCGCCTAAGAAATCCTTATGGCTGAGCTTTCCATCTTCTAAAACATGAATCGAATACTGGAAAGGTAGCACATCAAAAACTTTCATCTTTTCATAGGGAGGGATTCCATAAGTATCCCACTCAAAGTCTACAAAACTCATGACATTTTTATCAAAATTTGAACACCAATTGCTTAGTGCAACTTGATCCACAAAACGTCCATGATTTAAATGAGCTTGTACTTGTGCATAATCTGACCGTGAAAGCGGTGTATCCGATTCCAATGAATTGAGACCTCGATCTATCAATTGTTGAGAGATTTCATATTTAGTTTCTTCATTTGGAAAACATGTCTGAAAGAAATTACAACGTCGACCGATAGGGCATTCCTCTTTGGTCATGTCATATTGTCCAATGTCTTCAAGGGCAGTCATCTGGATTAAGGCACTCTCCAAATTTGAGGGTGCTTTTTCACAGTGTTCTAAGATATCACCTTGTTCAAAACCACTTTGTTTTTTAAACGAAGATGATAGTAAAAAACATGCCTCAACATCGAGTTCTTCTCTACGGGTATATTCTGCATTGAGATAAAGAACTTGAATTGAATTGAGTTTTAAACCCAAATTTCTCAAAACCCAAGTTACCGTCGCATAATAGGATTTATCTTCAATTCTTGGATAATTAGAAATCGAAGAAAAGTAAAGATCATAGCCATCATTAACTTTGTGTAAAGCCAATGTTTTAACTCTTAAGTTTAAATACTCAAAACGTAGATTTAAATTCCAATCATGTTTATTTAATAACTCAAAACTTTCATGCATGTCCATGCCACGATAGCCTATACCAAAATCTGTGAGATTAAGTTTAGCGATCAGCGCATCTTTCATTGACATTTGCATTTGGATAAAAGAGAAAAACTCTGTTTTCTCAGTTTCTCTTTGATTCAAAAATAGTTTTGGACACTTCTGATAAGCTCTTAAATCTGAGACATGAAAAGACTTATGCATATTCAACAAACTCTAAGTTAAAGGTATTCGCTACAGCTAGATTAGTACATTTTCCTAAATGGGTATTGATGGCACTCTTAAGTTCGGGTTGTTTTAAACACGCGTCTTTTAAACCATATTTCGCAATGGCTGAAATATAACTGATTGAAGCATTTGTCAAAGCTTTGGTAGAGGTCATGGGCACACAGCCGGGAATGTTTGCGACACAATAATGAATGATGCCATCAACTTCATAGATTGGATTTGTATGTGTAGTTGGAACGCTGGTTTCAAAACATCCCCCTTGATCAATGGCAATGTCGACCAAAACAGATCCTTTAGTCATTTTAGAAAGATCTTTGCGTTTAATCAGTTGAGGGGCTTTAGCACCTGCAACTAAGACTGCACCCACAACGATATCAACTTGTGGTAATAGCGCTTGAATACTGGCTTCATCAGAAGATAAGGTTTGAATTCGATCTCCATATATCATCTCTAACTCTTCTAACTTATCGCGTTTACGATCCAAAACAGTAACATTAGCACCCATTCCAACAGCGGTTTTAACCGCATTTTGACCCGCAACACCAGCGCCT
>CAZHIG010000033.1:0-9278 GCA_964532705.1 uncultured Erysipelotrichaceae bacterium | reverse complement strand
CATTTTTGAAGCAATCCACTTCAGCATTTCTTCAACGTTTAAGTCGCTCGTTATGTTTTCGATCTGAATGGATTGAATGAATGCATTGAGCCCTTGTATAAGCTCAGCCATAAGTGACATATCTTTTGAAGCAGGAATGGCTTTTATTTGAGTGGATAAAGCTTTAGAGGAAAGATTTTGCGACATCATTAATGAAATGGCACTGATGTCTTGATCAGACAATAAGGGATTAACCATCACGATGGGTAAATCCGACTTCACTTCCATCGTACTCACAATCATTTGAAACCCATCTTCTTTCAGTTGATCAATCAGTAAATGAGAACGTGCCTCAACTTCTATTTGATCCTTGAATTGACTTTTTAAACGAGACGCCAATAGAGCCGAAATTCCAATCCCACTGGCACATAAAACAGCCACCTTTACACTTTTAAGAGAGTGGACTTTAAGACGTTCTAAGGCTGCCCCAAAGTGCATCGCAATAAACCCAATTTCATCCTCATTCAGCGCATTAAAATACGGATCATTGAGCGAAGCAATACAGGTCTTTGCCACACGATAGACATCCTCATATTGTGACTTAATTTGTTCTAGGAGTGGATTACGGATTTCCATCGAGTATTTAACACGAGTCAGTGCAGGTCTTAAATGTGTCAGTAGACCCGAAACCAAATACTCATCTTGGAAGAGTTTTAAACCTAAACTTTTTTCGAAACTGTAAATTAAACGATGAACATAATTGAGTAATAGTTCATGACTAAATTCTGGATCCTCACTGAGTTGATCATCAACATTTAGCCGTCGAGCGCCTTTTAAATGCATCGAAATGTAAGCTACTTCAGCATCTGGAAAAATAACCTCAAACTCATCTTCAAAATATTCACTTAGATTTTTAGCTTTATCAAACATGGGATCCACTTGGAGTTGTTTCATCAACTGAGGATCCATCTCAATGTTTTCGTTATTCTTTAGACGCTCAATCGCAATCGTGATGTGAATGATTAAGCCCACATAAGCTGTTTGTGCCAATTGATTCACCCAAAAGAAGTCATTCTCTTTTAGAACATGAATCACAGATCTTAAGATCTCTTTGTTGAGGATATTTAAGATGGAGTTTTCTCCATGAGCATTAAAGAATTGTTCGACATCCCAAGGGCTTTGAAAATTCAGTAAGTTGGTAAATTTCTCTTCTTGCGCATGACGATAAATGAATTCACGAATGGCTTTACGAATGTTTTCTTCACTGCCTGCTAAACTAAGATTCATTCCAGGTTTTCGAACTAAACTCAATTGATACTTTTCTAGGAGCCCTTCTAACGCATTCACATCATGAGAAATGGTGGCTTCAGAAACTTGAAACTGATTGGCATACACAATGAATTTGTCCAAATGTTGATTCTTGAGCACTTCAGCCAAAAGAATGGTTTGTCGATCTTCTTTAGAGTAGGTCGACATCGATAAGCCCACTTCGAGTAACTGACGTTTAAATAGGTTCAAATCCTCATCTTCACCTTTAAGTTGAATTCCAAGTCCTGTTTTGGTTTCAAGGGTTAATCCAAAAGGATCCAAGAATGCGTCAATATCCTTCAGTTCTCTAAAGAGTGTTCTCTTGGAAATCTTAAGCATATTTGCCAGATTTTGGACCGTTATAAAAGCATTGGTATCACTTAAGATACCTAAGCATTGAATGGTTCTAGGACTTAATACAGAAAGACGATGATTCATACTTAAAGTATAAGTCCATTTAAAAGAATTTGTTAGTGACACGATTTAATTGTGCGTCTATCGATAGTGACAAAACAAAAGAGACCCGAAGGTCTCTTTAATCTTTAAGCAATTCTTTAACGATTTGATCGTATTCGGGGGCTCCGACAAAACTATTAATCGAAACCACATCAACGTTTGGATGTTCTTTCTTAGCTCGATTGGCTAAAGAAGAATGCGTCACAATCAACTCAGCATCACTAGGAACATCTTCGATTGCCGTATGAACAACTTTGATGTCTAAGCCAGCGGCTTTGAGTTTCTTAGATAAGGTGGTTGCGCCCATGGCGCTTGAACCCATACCTGCATCACAGGCAAAACAGATTTTCTTAATGTTGCTTGGCATAATGATTAACCTTTATTCGCTTTGCTTTCAGCTTTAGCTTCAGCCAATTCTTTCTTATCTTCTGTGAATTTGTAAATCACTGAAGCAACAAAGAATGAAACAGCTGCAGAAGTTGCAATACCCACCCAAACTTTAATCAAGTCACCAGATGCCATGGCTGATAAAGCGAAGATGGATCCAGGGGATGGAGGCGCAACAAGTCCTGCATCCAGAAGAACAAAGGTGAAGACCCCAGTCGCTCCCCCAGCAATGGCTGCAGCTAAGAGTAGAGGATTCATCAAAACGTAAGGGAAATAAATTTCATGAATACCACCCAAGAAATGAATGATCATAGCTGAAGGTGCAGATTCTTTGGTTAAGCCTTTACCAAATAGGTAAGCAGCCAGTAGAATTCCAAGGCCTGGACCAGGGTTCGTTTCAATTAAGAAGAAAATGGATTTTCCAATTTCAGCGGATTGTGCTAATCCTAATGGGCTTAATACACCATGATTAATCGCATTATTTAAGAATAAGATTTTAGCAGGTTCAACCACAATGGAAACAAGAGGAAGTAAACCTGTATCTACCAATATTTCAGCACCTGATCCTAAGAAGTTAGCGGCTGTTTCAACAAATGGACCAATGGCCACTAAACCAATCAAAGCGAAGACAATGGCTTCAATCCCAGCGGTGAAGTTGGCAACCAACATTTCAAAACCAGCAGGCACTTTACCATCCACCACTTCGTCAATTTTCTTCAAGACGTAAGCAGCGATTGGAGCGATGATCATCGCACCCATAAATTGAGGAATGGTTGACCCAACAATAACCCCTAAAGTAGCGGTTGCCCCAACAACAGCTCCGCGTTGTCCATGAACAACGCGTCCACCTGTATACCCGATTAGTAAAGGTAACAGATAATTAATCCCAGGGCCTACAAGCGCTGAGAACTGCTCATTGGGTGTCCAGCCGGTAGGGATAAAGAATGCAGTGATTAAACCCCATGCGACGAAAGCGCCCAAGTTTGGCATGACCATGCCAGATAAGAAACGACCAAAACTTTGAACTTTCTCTTTCATATTTAACCTCCTTTGGTTATTTGTGAGAGAAGATGAGAACCTCATCTACACTCACAGTATAAAAGTGCACACATGACTCTACAATCTAAGCCACAACAAGCTTGTCAAAATACACTAGTGACAGAACTAAAAACTATTGAAAGTCAATAAATTCTAAAGAAAGTTCTTTTAAATCTAAATAATAGAATCCATCCTGAATCGTTCTTTGATACAAAATGATTTGTAACAATAAACTGGATTGAATTTGGGCACAGGCACTGGCTGTAATCGCTAAATTACCCCATTCTTCTTCAGTCCCCTTCTGAAACCCATGACCCATTTTAGAGAGATTAGGATGATCTGGATCACTGATGGTCACATACGCAAACCAAGCACTTATCATACCCGATAGAATGGGAACCTTTAATTTAAGCGCCTCAATCGATTTTTTTAATGAAAAATCATCTAAGGCATCTACAATCACATCTACTGTTGAAAATTCGAGCAAATCTTTAGCTTCAATTTCTTGATCAACCCAATGAACAATCAAGTCAGGATTAATTTTGATCAAAGCTTCTTTTAAGACCTGAACTTTCTTTAAGCCAAGTTGAGTATGATCAGAAAAGCACTGACGATTGAGATTGGTGAGTTCGAAAACATCTTTATCAATGAGTGTAAGTTCCCCAATCCCCACTCGAACTAAAGCATGTGCAACATGTCCACCCAAACCACCACAGCCTAAAATCAACACATGTGTATGCTTTAAGATGCTTTGTTGTTGAGTCGTGATGGTTTTCTTATTGCGTTCAAAAATACTCATCATCCACCTGCAACGGGCGGAAAAAGAGCTACGATATCTTGATCCTTTAATGGACAATCGACCGTATTATGTCGACCATTAACTAACAATATCGCCACATCTTCTTTTTTAATCCCAAGTTCATCTAGGATTTTCTGAGGATTGATATAGTGATCTGCGTCTAAAAAAAGAATCTTGTCTCTGTTTTCTCTAAAATTCGCAAACAATCGAACTTCAATCATAGGACCTCCATAAAGAAAGGGAGAATGACTTCTCCCTTTAGTTTATCATGCTAAGTCTAAGCGTTTTAAGGTTTCTTCCGTTGGGAAGGCATTGACCCAACCACGTGCTTCATAATATTGAGGCAAGGTTATGTTGAGTTTGCTGACTTCTCCTTTTGAAGGACCCTCAGGAATTGGATCGTTTAGAATCCGTTTTGGTAAAGTATCGTCTTCAGATTTCATGCCAGCTGCTTTGTTAAAGAGACGTTCGATATTATAAATACGTTCGCCCACCAACAATAATTCTTCAACGGAATAGTTCGTTCCTGTCGCCGCATTGAGAATGGCTGCATATTCAGGTGCACCCATCGCAAACGAAGTGAATAAACACATGCCCATCGAATCAATAACGGCGGTCAAATCTTGGAAAATCTTAGTCCAAACAGCTTTATCATCGGTCGCAAAACGATCGAGGGCAGAAGGTAAACCTAAGATTTCTGGTGAAATCATGTAACCACGAACGTGACAAGCCCCACGATTTGAAGTGGCATAAGTTAAGCCAATGCCTTGGATACCACGTGCATCATAGGCTGGCATTTCTTGTTTCTTAACCGACATTGAAATTTCAGGTGCTCCATAAGCTTCACACAAGCGATAGGATCCTTGAGCCATGAGTTTAGCCAATTTAGATTCTTGAGTCCCCATGCGTTTGGTCCATTCAATGATGGCTTCACTGCTACCCCATTTGAGAGGGACTCCATCACAATCAGCATCGGTAATATAGCCTTTTTGATACAATTCCATCGCTGCTGCAATGGTTGTTGGTGCTCCAATTGCATCCAGACCCATTTCATTCGCGTAATAGTTAGCCATATTAATGGCTGCTAAATCATCAACGGCACAGTTGGCACCATACGCCCAAATAGGTTCGTATTCAGGACCACCCACTTCTTTTCCATTAATGTTGATGACGCGACCACAACCGATTGGACAACGGTGACAATACCCTTGTTTAACCAAATGATTTTCTTTAAGGGTTTCACCACTGATCTTTTCAGCCCCTGCAAATTGCGAT
The DNA here is from genome assembly GCA_964532705.1 of uncultured Erysipelotrichaceae bacterium. Taxonomy (GTDB): domain Bacteria; phylum Bacillota_I; class Bacilli_A; order Erysipelotrichales; family Erysipelotrichaceae; genus UBA2212. The sequence goes on along the minus strand of CAZHIG010000033.1, from coordinate 4,036 downwards.
TCTTGCCAATTCTTCGTTGGGAAGGCCCCAACATTATTAATGATGTTAACCAAAACTGCGGTCCCATAAGTAGGTAATCCTTGACCAGTGACGCCATTTTCGCGAATCAATTTATTAGAATGCGTGACGGCTTCGCGAAGGGCCTCTTTGTCTTTAGGTTCAATCACATTGCGATTGGATGAAACTACGATGGCTTTTAAATGTTTAGATCCCATGACAGCCCCAACACCGCCACGACCCGCTGCACGATCTGCTTCATTCATAATCGCTGCAATTAAAGATAGATTTTCTCCCCCAGGACCGATGTTGAGCACTGAAGCTTTTTCACCATACACACCTTTAAGCTCTTCACCCACATGTTCAGAGGTTTTACCCCATAAGTGTTTGGCATCTTTAATTTCGACATGTTCATCATCGATGACTAAATAAACAGGATGATCAGCTTTGCCTTCAACAATTAATGCATCATAGCCAGCATACTTTAATTTAGCACCCCAAATTCCACCAGAATTTGAACTTGCGATCATATTATTCAGGGGAGCTTTGGTCACCACCATATAGCGTCCTCCTGTTGGAACATTCACCCCTGTTAAAGGTCCATTGATGAAGATCAGCTTATTATCTGCTGAGAGTGGATCGACTGTCGCAACCCCTTCATCCATCAAAATCTTTGTTCCTAAACCACGACCTCCAATAAACTTCTTCGCTAGATTTTCATCTAAATCTTCAGCTTTGATACTGCCTGTACTTAGATTGACTCTGAGCATTTTGAGATTATAACTCATTGACACGTTTCCTCCTTATGTCAAAAAAAATCAAGGGTGCGACCTTGATATTTGGTGTTGGGGTATCAGGGTCGCAATTTAAAATGCGTCCCTTTCCAAGAGTGGGAGGTTGAATCGTTGCCAATTCAGCCTATCGGATCAAACCCCTTTATAAGGCATTTAATCTCGGAACTACTTTTATTATAAAACGTTTACATTGATTGTGCAAGTTTATTAAGTTTAAATAATCAGCTTTTCTAAGCGCTTACATTTGTGATAAAATAAAACCAAAGTGTTGGGGATTTTCTAATGAAAATAAAACTCTATGGGCTTATTGAACGTCATTAGTGTTGAAGAAGCCACCCACAAGTTAATTGAACATCTACAAACTCATCAACAAGTACGAACTGAACGTGTATCTCTTGAGAACGCTTTTTCTCGCATTCTATCACAAGACATCCTAAGCCCTGAAGCGCTTCCCAACTTTAATCGATCGACCGTTGATGGATATGCGATTAAAGCGAGTGAAAGCCATGGATGTAGTGAATCACTCCCCAGTGTTTTTACTGAGATCAATTCGATTGAAATGGGACAAAACCATCATATTCATTTAGAAAGCGGACAATGTGTGCGAATCATGACCGGTGGAATGTTGCCCATTGGGGCTGATGCGGTGGTGATGATTGAGCACACCGATGTTTTTAGTAAGCATCAAGTCTTGGTTTATAAAGCCATCAGTCAAAATGAAAATGTCATATGGGCTGCAGAAGAAATACAGAAACAAGCGCTTGTTTTTAATCGATATCATCGATTAAGCCATGTGGATATTGGTCTATTAGCCGCATTGGGCCTCAGCCATGTCGAAGTCTTCATCATGCCTAGAGTGGCGATCATTTCAACTGGAGAAGAAGTTTTTGAAGTCACAGATTTAATCACACAAGCACAAGTACATGATGTCAATCGATCCTTAATCCATAGTGTTTTAAAGCATCATCATTTCATGGTGACTGAGAGTCTCTTAATCCAAGATGATGAAGTTTTTTTAGAAGAGACACTGCTAAGACTAATTCCCATCACAGATTGGATATTAATCTCAGGGGGGAGCTCACAAGGAGACAAAGACTATACTCTACGTGTCATAGAAAAAATTGAACATCATGAAATATTCGCCCATGGTTTAGCCTTTAAACCTGGTAAACCAACGATTTTAGCCCGCGTTGCCTCGACGCTTATCCTTGGCTTGCCTGGACAACCTGTGAGTGCATATTCCGTCCTACAACATGTGCTTCTAAGCGCATTTTGGGTCTCCCTTCATCAAACCCTTCATGTACAAAACGTTCAACTTAAAACCAATATTTTAGGTAGCCCTGGAAGAGAAACCATGATTTTTATCGACATCTCGCAAAGCCCTGAAACCCTAGAAGCATGGCCCATCTATTCGAAATCTGGTTCCATCTCTACCCTTCTTAATGCCAAGGGCTATGTGATTGTCCCTAGAAACCATGAAGGCTATCCAGCTGGGTCAATCTTAGAGGCCTATTTAGTGTGAGGACCTATGAAACGTAACCTATATCTAAAAAGCATTTCCCTAGAAGAAGCTCATGATCGTTTTGAACCTTTAATTTTGGCGCAGCTCAGTCAAATGAAAACGGAAATCATTGAAACCAAAGAGGCTTACAACAAAGTCTTGGTTCATCCCATTTACGCTCAAAGAAGTGTTCCGAGTTTTCCAAGTGCAGCGATGGATGGAATTGCCATCTCCAGTTCTAAAACCCAAACAGCCAGTGATCATAAACCACTCTTACTCAATCCTCTTGATTATGTAGTCGTAGATACGGGAGATCCCGTGTTGGATCCCTATGATTGTGTCATCATGGCTGAAGATTGTATTGAAAGCAATGAAGGCATTTCAATTCTAAAAGCACAGGTGCCTTATGAAAATGTTAGACCCATCGGTGAAGACATCGTCGAGGGAGAACTGCTTTTTCCGATGCATCATATTGTCGATGTGATGGATACATCCGTACTCATTGCAAGTGGCATCCAACGGGTTGAAGTTTATTCAACCGTTCGTTTAGGGATTATTCCCACTGGAGATGAAATCAAGAACATCGATGAAATCAGTTCTACATCTGACATCATTGAATCCAATTCCTATCTCTTTACAAATTGGGCACTAAAAGCGTTTGCCCAAGCGAAAACTTATCCGATTGTTAAAGATCAACCTCAACTCATCGAACAACAATTGCTTCAAGCACTCAGTGAAAACGACTTGGTGATCATCAATGCTGGCTCAAGCGCTGGACGAGATGATTACACCGTTCAAATCATTGAAAAATTGGGGACTGTTGTGGTACATGGCGTTGCAATCAAGCCCGGAAAACCTGTGATCTTAGGTGAAATACATCAACAAATTGTAATCGGTGTTCCTGGATTTCCTGTGAGTGCACATATTATTTTCGAACAATTTGTTTATCCTGTGTTATTAAGACTGGGTCATCGTCCTTATTCAACCCCTAAAAAAATCACTGCCCTCAGCAATCGTAGAATCGTCAGCAGTCTGAAGAGTTTAGAGTTTGTCCGCATTAATGTTTCTTATCTTGATGGGCAATACCATGCAACCCCATTGGCAAGGGGTGCGGGCATGATGATGTCTGTGGTAAAAAGTGATGGCTATGCGATGATTCCTCAAGACTTAGAAGGTATTGAAGCCAATCAAATGGTCGATGTGCTTCTAAATAAAGACAGTGAAGCCATTAAACATACCCTTGTGGCCATTGGATCTCATGATCTTATGATGGACATCATCAGAAATTTACTCAATGAAAAAGGCTCAAGTTATCGCCTATCAAGCATTCATGTCGGATCCTATGCAGGCTTATTGGCTTTAAGTAAACATGAAAGCAAACTGGCCATGACCCATTTACTAGATCCAGAAGGAAGCTATAACCTAAGCACCCTTAGAGGACTTTTTTCCAATCAAGTGCTTTTGATCAAAGGCATTAAACGTATTCAGGGTCTTATGGTTCAAAAAGGCAATCCACTCAAGATCATGTCCATTCATGATCTGCTTAAACATCGATTTGTAAACCGACAAAGAGGATCAGGCACACGGGTCTTGCTTGATCATTGGTTGAAACAAGAAGGCTTAAATCCTGAAGATATTCAAGGTTATCACAAAGAACTCAACACCCACTTAGCAGTAGCCGCCTCAGTGCACGCCAATGTTGCAGATGTTGGCTTAGGTATCTTTGCCGCCGCACAGCTCTTCA
>CAZHIG010000032.1:0-9298 GCA_964532705.1 uncultured Erysipelotrichaceae bacterium | reverse complement strand
GTTTTTGATTTGCTGTATCAATATGATGTCAAAATTTCAAGCATTTATGATTTAAAGATTGAGCACCATCTTTTAGGTTTAAAAGAAGCAAAGTTAAGTGAAATCACAGATGTTTACTCTCATGAACAAGCCCTAAATCAATGTAAACACTTTCTAAGTACAAAAGCCTTTAAAATTCATGAGTTTGCGAACACTGCCTTAGCCGCAAAACATATAAGTGAGAAAAATGATCGAAGTTGTGCTGCCATTGCCAGTCTTGAAACAGCAGAACGTTATGGGCTAGAGCCTTTAGTACGTAACATACAAACTTCTAGTGATAATACCACACGATTTATTGTCTTATCAAAAAAAGCAGAGCAGAATGGTAATCGATTAAGTTTCATGTTTACCGTAGATCATCAAGCTGGTTCACTCGCAAAAGTGATCAGTGCCATCTCAAAGCATGGATTTAATATGGAAAACATCAAATCTCGAGCAGTACACCATCAAGCTTGGAAATACTACTTCTATGTTGAAATACATGGTAGTCATCAAGAACTCATCACTTCAAATTTACTTGAAGATTTTAAACGATATTGCCAAGACTATAAATATTTAGGCAACTATACAAAGCAGGACCACTAACATGAAACTTACGATTCAACTCACAGATCATTCCTACGATGTCATTATCGAAGAAGGCTGTATCTACAATGTTTCTCGTTATGTCAATCTGAAGAGAAACATTTTTATTATCACTGATACAGGTGTACCTCACGCAACCATAGATTCTTTACACTCTCAATTTAAAAGTGCTTATGTCTATACCCTTGAAGCGGGTGAACAATCAAAAAACTTTGAGAACTATGAAAACATTCTCAAGAAACTCCTTGAATTAAACTTTACCCGTAAAGATTTAATCATTGCAGTGGGTGGAGGTGTTGTTGGTGATTTAAGTGGTTTTGTGGCGGCAAGCTATATGCGAGGCATTGACTTCATCAACATCCCAACAACCAGTCTTTCGCAAATAGACAGCAGCATTGGCGGAAAAGTGGGCATCAATCTTAATCAAGTTAAAAATATTGTCGGGGCTTTCTACCATCCAAAACTTGTATTGATAGATCCAAGTGTATTAAAAACCCTACCCAAACGTCATCTATATAATGGTTTAGTTGAAGCCATCAAAGCTGGTCTAATTTATGATTCAAGTTTATTTGAGTTCTTTGAACAAGACGATTATCTCGATTATTTAGAGGAAATCATTATTAAAGCATTGTTGGTTAAGAAAGCCATTATAGAAAAAGATGAGAAAGAACAAAATCTACGAAAGATCTTAAACTTTGGACATACCATCGGACATGCGATTGAAAGTTTAACAGGGTTTAAAGATCTTTATCATGGTGAATGCGTAGCTTTAGGTATGCTTGCAATGATCGAGGATAATCAACTAAGAGAAAGAGTGCTTAAGGTTTTTAAGAAACTTGATCTTAAAACAGAAATTGATTTAAACACAGAAGATCTTTATCATCTGGTTCTAAAGGATAAAAAATCAAATATGAATTCCATTTCGATTGTTACTGTCAACAAGTGTGGTGAAGCCATCCTTAAAGAGATTCCACATTCTGACATCCTTACTTACCTAGAAAGACTCTAAAGGAGATGAACATGAAAAGCAGCATCGGAAAAAACATCCACATTAGTCTATTTGGAGAATCACACTCAGAAGCCATGGGTGTTGTAATTGATGGTCTGGCGCCTGGCATTAAACTTGACTTAGCTTTTATCCAAACTAAACTCAATTTACGAAAAGCACAAGGCAAAATATCCACCCAAAGACATGAGAATGATGAATTTAAAATTGTCAGTGGTTTTTTTAATGGCTATACCACTGGGACGCCTTTATGTATCCTCATTGAAAACACCGCACAACACAGTAAAGACTATGAGAAGACTAAAGATTTAATGCGACCTTCACATGCAGATTACAGTGCAGAAATGAAATATGAAGGCTTTCAAGACTATCGTGGAGGGGGTCATTTCTCAGGACGATTAACGGCCCCAATCGTTGCGGCAGGAGCCATCTGTACTCAAGTTTTAGCCTCCAAAGGGATTAAGATTGGAACCCATATCTCACAACTCTCTGATCTAAAAGATAGTCAATTCTCAGATGAACCTAAAGTATTAGATCAACAAATTGAAACACTCTCCATCCATTACTTTCCTACCCTTGATCGTAATGCTGAAAAACAAATGATTGAAAAAATAGAATCGATGCAAGCTCAAGGAGATTCAGTAGGAGGCGTACTTGAATCCGTGATTACACACATGCCAGCTGGTATTGGTGAACCTTTCTTTCACTCCATTGAAAGTACCCTTTCATCGCTCATCTATAGCATCCCTGCCATTAAAGGAATTGAGTTTGGTTCAGGTTTTGATTTTGTGAACATGCAAGGCAGCCAATCCAATGATCCCTTCTATTTTGATGAGGGTGTCAAAACCAAAACCAATCATAATGGAGGCATCAATGGGGGCGTCAGCAATGGTATGCCCATCATCTTACGAACCGTCGTTAAACCCACCTCTTCAATCTATAAAACTCAAGATACGATTAATGTAAAAACCCACGAAAATACGCAAATTAAAATCGAGGGTCGCCACGATCCGGCCATCATCCACCGAGCAAGAGTGGTGGTCGACAGTATGATTGCGATTGGTCTACTCGATTTATTTTGTGAACGCTATGGTTACCTTTGGATGACCCATGACCAATAAGTCATTTAAATTTGGCTTAATTGGTGAGAAATTAGGTCATAGCTTTTCAAAAACCATCCATCAAGAACTGGATTTATATGAGTACACCCTTTTTGAGTTGAACGAAAGTCAATTTGAATCTTTTATGCGTGAAAGAAACTTTGAAGGCATAAACATCACCATTCCTTATAAAGAAAAAGTGCTTCAATATTGTGATGTGCTTGATGAAAATGTCCAAGCAATTCATGCAGCCAATACGATTGTTAAGGATGGCAATCAACTTGTGGCTTACAACACTGATTATGAAGGATTAAAGTTTGCTTTAGCTTATGAAGGCATTGAACTTAAAGATAAGATTGTTTTGATTTTAGGCACAGGTGGGACCTCCAAGACCATACAATATTTATGTAAAAACTTACACGCAAAGGAAGTTCTTGTGGTTTCAAGAACCTCGTCTCAAAATACCCTCTCCTATCCTGAAGCTCATCAAAGAAATGATGTCGATATCATCATCAATGCGACACCGGTTGGAATGTATCCTAATCTTACACAAGTCCCAATTAATCTGGAACACTTTACGAACTGTAGTACGCTTGTTGATGTCATCTACAATCCCTTAAAATCTCAACTACTCCTTGAAGCTGAAGAAAGAAAGATGAAAACCAGCAATGGACTTCTTATGCTGGTCGCACAAGCGGTTTTTGCCGCAGAGAAGTTTAGTCGACAAAGCCTTGATCCATCAATCATTCATTCCCTTTATCTAAACTTGCTTAAAGAAAATACAAATATTGTATTAATAGGCATGCCAAGCAGTGGAAAAAGCAGTCTGGGTAGATACTTAAGTCAAAGCATGCACCGAAGATTCTTAGATCTTGATCAAGTGATTGAAGAAAGCACACATCGTAAAATAACAGATATTTTCACTACTGAAGGTGAAGCTCGCTTTAGAACACTTGAAAAAGAAACCATTCAAAGTGTCTCAAAAGAAAGAGGCATCATCTTATCAACAGGTGGAGGCAGCATTCTAGACCCAGAAAATATAATCGCTTTAAAACAAAATGGTTTACTTTTCTACTTAGATCGAAACCTTGATCAACTGATCATTGAGGAACATCGTCCGCTAGCAAAAAGCAAAGAGGCCCTTCAAGATCTCTATTATAAAAGACAGCCACTCTACTTAAAGGCAGCCGATGTCGTTATTAAAAACAATGTAAATATTAAGGAAGCTTTAGCACTCATACAGGAGAAATTCAATGAAATGTTTAGTGATTAATGGACCCAATTTAAATTTATTGGGTATACGTGAACCTAGTGTATATGGTCATTCTACGTATCAAGACCTCGTAGAGTCTATTCAAAACGTAGCTGATGCTTTAAATATGGAAATCGAAATCTTTCAAAGCAATCATGAAGGGGCCATGATTGATAAAATCCAATCTGCTTACAAGAAGTATGATGGAATCATCATTAACCCTGCAGCGTATACACATACCAGCATTGCTTTATTGGATGCGCTTAAAGCAGTTAATCTGCCCAGTATCGAAGTTCACTTGAGTGATATTAGTCAACGTGAAACATTTAGGAAGATATCTTATGTATCTCTTGCTTGTCTAAAAACCTTTAGTGGTGAAGGCTTCTTGAGTTATCAAAAAGCAATTGAGCATCTTTATGCATACTTAAAGAAAGAAGGATCTAACCCATGATTATTACCCTCAAAAAAGGCACACCAAGTATAGAAATCGAAAAGTTATCCGATTTAGTTAGAAGTAAAGGTTTAGAAGTTCATCTCTCTCAAGGTGAAAACCACATCATCTTAGGCTGTGTTGGAGACACCACGGCATTGGACCCCAACAGTTTACTGGCGCACCATTATGTGAGCGACGTTAAACGGATATCTGCACCTTACAAGAAAGCCAATCGGCTGTTTCACCCTGATGACACGATTGTGGATGTTGCTGGAATCAAAATCGGAGCCAATCAAAAGATTGTGGTGATTGGTGGTCCGTGTTCGATTGAAACGCGTGATAACACTTTATCCATTGCCCATTTGGTCAAAGATGCTGGGGCTGATATGTTACGAGGGGGGGCTTATAAACCTCGTACCTCCCCTTACTCCTTTCAAGGCAATGGAAGAATTGGTTTAGATTGGATGAACGAAGCAAAGCAATTAACAAAATTACCTGTGGTCAGTGAACTCATGAGCATTGATAAACTGGATGAATTTGTAGAACACGTAGACCTGATTCAAATCGGCGCACGCAACATGCAAAACTTTGATTTGCTTAAAGCCCTTGGAAAAACACAAAAACCTGTTTTGCTTAAACGAGGATTTTCAAACACCATTGAAGAATGGATCATGTCTGCTGAATACATCTTATCTGAAGGCAATCCCAATGTTATTTTGTGTGAACGTGGTATCCGTACTTTCGAAAAGTACACACGGAATACCCTTGATTTAAGTGTTATTCCTCTCATTCGTCAAAAAACTCATTTACCCATCATCATCGATCCTTCTCACGCAACGGGTGATTGGAGTCTCATTGAACCCATCACCTTGGCTGCAATCGCAGCAGGTGCCGATGGTTTAATCATAGAAGTCCATGAAGACCCTGAGAATGCGTGGTCAGATGGTGAACAATCCCTTAAACCTGATAAATTTAAAGCCATTTTAGAAAAAGGACGTCAAATCGCCAAAGTCATTGGTCGAGACATGTAATGAAAATAGAGATTATTGCCTCTAGACCTAAAGGCAGCATTACTATCCCTCCATCAAAAAGTATGGCTCATCGAGCCATCATTTGCGCCTGTCTTGCTGATGGCAAAAGCATTTTGACAAACATCGATTACTCTCAGGATATTTTGGCAACACTCAATGCAATGGAGACTTTGGGGGCTAAAATCCATAAAGAAGATCATCAACTAACCATCATTGGGGTAAACAACATCATTAATCCTAATCATTTAGATATTAATTGTTTTGAATCTGGCTCTACCCTTCGCTTTCTAATCCCCTTGTTTTCACTCAGTAATCAAGCCATTTCTTTTATGGGAAGTGATCGCTTACTTCAAAGACCGCAAAGCATCTATCAAAATCTTTTTGATCAACAAGGACTTCAGTTTAAACAGTCAAATACATCCATTCAAATAAAAGGGTCACTTAAAGCACAAATTTTTAAGCTTAAGGGAGATGTTAGCTCACAATTTATCAGTGGACTTCTTTTTGCCTTACCTTTATTAAAAGAATACTCCATCTTAGAAATCAGCGAACCCTTCGAGTCAAGATCTTATGTAGACTTAACACTCGATATCCTTAAAAACTTTGGGATACAGGCATCCTTTAAAGATGCCTATACCCTTATCATTCCAGGCAATCAAAAGTATCAAGCTTGTGATTATTCTGTTGAAGGGGATGATTCTCAAATGGCTTTTTTTGCGGTATTAGGCTCTTTTTTAGGCGATATTGAAGTTCGCGGTTTAAATAAGCACTCTAAACAAGGTGATCGTGTCATTATCGATATCCTAAGAAATATGGGCGCACTGATTGAGGATACAGAAACAGGTTATCGATTTCATGCCTCTACGTTAAAAGGCCTTGAAATTGACTTAAGTGATTGTCCTGATTTAGGACCCATCTTATGTGTTGCGGCATCTTGTGCTGAAGGCGAAACAATCATTAAGAATGCGGGACGCTTACGCATCAAAGAATCGGATCGTATTCTAGCCATGGAAACTGAACTCAGAAAATTTGGCGTAACTATTCATTCCACTGATGACACAATTTACATAAGAAACACCCTTATAAAAAAGACTAAAATTGAATGTGATAGTCATAATGATCATCGTATCGCCATGAGCTTAAGCGTGCTTTCCTTAATCCTAAAGCAAGATATAACGTTGACACATGCACAGAGTATCCATAAATCCTATCCAAACTTCTATGAAGACTTAAGAAAGCTTGGGGTAAAGCTTAATGAACATCGATAAAAGTAAAACATTCTTGATTGTTGGTTTAGGGGTGATTGGGGGCTCCTATGCGCGAATCTTAAAACATGCAGGTTACACCGTCTATGGGATTGATCATGATTTAAAAACAGTTGATTATGCACTTGAGCATAAGATTGTAGACAAAGCTTCTACTCAAGATTTAAGCCTTATTTCTATGGCCGATTATATTATTGTAGCCCTCTATCCATTAGACACATTAAATTGGATAATAGCCCATCAAGCGCATATGCAAAGTCATACCATGATTACGGATGTCAGTGGGGTTAAATCCAACATTGTTGGTCCAATACAAGCTGATTTAAGAGAAGACTTAGAATTCATTGCTTCTCATCCTATGGCAGGTAAAGAAGTGGCTGGGATAGAAAACAGTTCTGAACACTTATTTTTAAAGGCTAACTTTATCCTCTGTCCAACAGAGAAGAATACTCAGTTTGGTATACAGTTTGCAGAAGATTTGGCGAAACTTTTGAATTTCAAAAACATTGTTCAACTTTCAGTTTCTCAACATGATGAAATGATTGGTTTTTTATCTCAACTCACCCATGTCATTGCAGTCTCCCTGATGAACACCAATGGAAACCCACATCTTAAAGAATACACAGGAGACTCTTTTAGAGATTTAACACGCATTGCTAAAATCAATGAGCAGCTTTGGTCAGAACTTTTTACTTTAAATAAGGATAATCTTGTTTTAACGATTGATGCTTTTATGGAACAAATGACTGATTTTAAAGAGACCTTAATCAACAATGATCTCGAAAAAATGAAAGATTTGATGCGCCAGTCTACTCTTAGACGTAAACATTTCGATGAGTAGATGTATAGAAGTAGGTTTTTGATACACAAATCGTTATACTTAAGAAGATGAAAGAAAGCATAAAACTTTGTACAAAATATCAAACCGTCTTTGAGTGGCTGGGTAAGAAATGGAACGCACTCATTTTAAAGTGTTTAGAGTCAGGACCTTTAAGATTCAACGACATTGGTCGCTGTATTGAACAGTGCAGTGATAAAGTCCTTACAGAACGTTTAAAAGAACTTGAACGGATTGGTCTGATTACATTCAATGCCCCTTATTATCAACTCAGTGAGATGGGCAAGGAATTGACTCAATCTCTCAGCGGTGTTCAAGCATTTGCGGACAAACACCTATAACTTACAAAAAGTAAGCATATTGCTTGTATCTGTTAGAAGACTCCGTTAGGATAGACTTGTTTCTATGCTAAAGGAGGCCACAATGAAACCAAAATTATCCATTATTTATTATTCTACTTATGGTGCAAACGTCCAATTAACCAAATGGGCTGAAGATGCAGCTAAAGCTTATGGAGCAGAAGTGCGTGTAAGACAAGTTCAAGAACTTGCACCTCAAGCTGTTATTGATTCACAAGCTGCTTGGAAAGCCAATCAAGAAGCTACAAAACAAACCCCAATTGCAACATCTGATGATATTGAATGGGCTGATGCCATTCTCTTCTCAGTTCCTTCTCGTTTTGGAAATGTTCCATCACAATTCAAACAATTCATTGATATTCAAGGTGGCCTGTGGGCTACTGGAAAAACCATCAATAAAGTGGTCAGTGCAATGAGCAGTGCTCAAAATTCACATGGTGGTCAAGAAGCAACCATCTTAAGTTTATATACATCTATGTATCATTGGGGAGCCATCGTAGTGGCACCTGGTTTTACAGATCCTTCCATCATGCTTGCAGGAGGTAATCCTTATGGAACCAGTGTTACCCTCTCTCAAGAAGGTAAGATGATTGAAGATGTTAAACCTGCTGTTGAACACCAAGTTAGACGCCTACTGGATGTCGCTTCTAAAATCACTCACAGTCATCATTAAATAAAAGCGTCTAAGTTAATCTTAGACGCTTTCTTTATTGATTAGCCAGCATTTACATCATGGATAACAACATACTTGTCGGTCCATGTGCTGATGATATCCGTCGCAGTTTGAGCTCCTAAACCGGCTGCTGTGGTATACATTGAGGCAGCACCTGTCGCAATACCTGTCACATACTTCCCTTTGGTGATGACACCGTTGATGTTTTTAATCATGAAGGAGTTTGGTTTAGTTGCACGGATATGATCCACAACACCTGCGCCAATGCCTTCAATTTCAGGTGCATGCATGCCTGTCGCAAATACAACAATGTCCGCTTCATACGATTCTTCTGATGTTTTTACCGTGAAATTCCCTTGAGTTCCATCCACTGAAACAACTGCACCTTCCTTAACATCTACATTTCCATAGCCTACAGCTCTTTGTTTAAGATCCTCTAGTAGTTCAATACCTTTAAACCCTACATTTACCCCAGCCGCATTGTTTAACTTTGCAGCTTTGAGTTGAGATTTGCCTGAATCAATGACCAACACTTTCTTTTGCGCAAACTCAAGTTTTTGAGCAGCTGATCCTAATGTGATGGCACAAGATAAGCCTGAAGCACCCCCACCAATAATAACAACATCATATTTTGACATAAACTTCTCCTTTGAACATAGAATCTATTCTATCTAAAAGTAAGCACATTTGCATAATAAATGCCTAAATTCACAAAAG